>JQOA01000040.1 GCA_000753945.1 Smithella sp. D17
GCTGAATAGTGAACAGGATTCCATGAACGCCATTGTTTCCATACATGCCGGAGCCGGTGGAACAGAAGCTCAGGACTGGTCGGAAATGTTATTGCGAATGTATTTACGCTGGGCTGAAAAAAGGAAATTTGTTACAAAAGTAATAGATTATCTCCCCGGAGATGAAGCCGGCGTTAAAAGTGTGTCGTTTACTTTAGAAGGAGAATATGCTTACGGATATGCCAAAGCGGAAAACGGTATCCACAGACTGGTTCGCATTTCTCCATTTGACGCCGGCGCGCGCCGTCATACATCGTTTGCATCAGTTTTCGTTTATCCGGAAGTGGATGATGAAATAAAAATCGAAATTAACGAGGACGATTTGCGCATTGATACTTTTCGTGCCGGCGGCAAGGGTGGCCAGCATGTGAATAAAACGGATTCGGCTGTTAGAATTACTCATTTGCCGACGAGGATTGTCGTGCAATGTCAGAACGAGCGCTCCCAGCATCAAAATAAAGCTATGGCCATGAAGTTTTTGAAGTCAAGGCTTTACGAGAAGGAATTGCAGTTAAAGAATGAAAAAATTGATGAAGAAAATAAATTAAAAAAAGATATCGCCTGGGGCAGCCAGATAAGATCCTACATCTTACACCCGTATAAAATGGTTAAAGACCACCGGACAAACCTGGAAAATAACAATGCCAATAAAGTCCTGGACGGTGATATTGATGAATTTATTCAGGCGTACCTCATGAATGTGACAAATGGCTCTTAACTTACTATTTTCACGGGCAGTTAATGGATAAATGAATTATAACATGATGGTCTTAAAAGGCCGGTAATCAGCAATTAATTTTGGGAAAAAATAAAAACTATGCTATACAACAAAAATCTATAGACCTTTATGCGGCCATGAGAAAATATTTTTCTGCCGCATGTTTTGACAAAACGAAGGAGTTGTTTAAATGACGAAAATTAAAAGCGAATGTGTTGCTTATACTATTGTGTTTAGTTTTATTTTTACTCTTTTGCCTGGTTGTGCTCAAAATGTAGCTGTTCGAAGGCAGGTTAATGTTGCCAAAACTCAAACTGCAGCTGTTCAAAAACCTGTTACTATTACCGGAGATCAAAATGTAAATGTCCAAAAACCTTTGGTTATTACCAATTTTGAGATTACGAAACAAACAATAAAAAAAGAAGATCCCCCGGTAAAAGAAGAAACTGAATCAGCCGGTCAGGAAGAAGATAATAATTTTTTGAGTTTCAATTCAAACGGTAGTTCGACAAAACAAAAGCCAAGCAACGAAGATAAACAGGATATGATGGAAAATGCCCTGGAATTACTGGAAGAGGCCGATAAGTTATGGGAGAAGGGAGATATAGAAGAAACATTAGATACTCTTGATGAAGCTTATTCTTTAATACTTGATGCCAATGGTGATGCGTCAATTGCTCAGGAAAAAGATGATTTGCGTCTTTTAATTTCTCAGCGCATCCTGGCTATTTATTCTTCCAGGAAGACTGTTCTTAACGGTAAGAATAGTGAAATACCATTAACAATGAATTCTGATGTGCAAAAGGAAATCAGTTCTTTTCAGGGTATAGAACGCGATAATTTTATTGCCGCTTATGAGCGTTCCGGTATGTATCGCTCTACAATATTGAAAGAGCTTAAAAAAGCTGGAATTCCCGAAGAGTTTTTATGGCTTCCACTTGTCGAAAGTTTGTTTAAAATCAAGGCATATTCGAGTGCGCGCGCGCTTGGTTTGTGGCAATTTATTCCTTCAACAGGCTATAAATTCGGCCTCAGCCGCGATGAGTGGGTTGACGAACGCATGGATGTGCAAAAATCCACCAGGGCTGCTATCGCTTATTTAAAAGAATTACATAATATGTTTGGTGATTGGCTTACGGCTCTTGCTGCTTATAATTGCGGTGAAGGAAGAGTTCTCAGGGTTATATCCAGACAGAACATAAATTACCTGGACAGTTTCTGGGATTTGTACAGACAATTGCCCAATGAAACGGCTCGTTATGTTCCGAGATTTCTCGCGACGCTTCATATCGTAAAAAATCCACAAAAATACGGATTCGATTTACGCGATGTGGGTAAACCGATTGCCTTTGAGACTTGCAAAGTAAACAAAATCATGAATTTTAAAGATATTGCAGAAAAAATCGAAGTATCGGAGGAAGTGTTAAATTTGCTTAATCCGGAGTTGAGGCATAAGATGACGCCGGACCGGGAATATAATTTAAGAATTCCTGAAGAATCTTTAAATAAATTTAATTTAGTTTACAATGATATTCCACAGGCAGAAAAGTCACGTTTTGTTTTTGCTGAGACTCAGACTCGTCATGGTAGTAAGGAGTTTATAAAATATCGTGTGAGAAGAGGTGACACTGTATATTCGATTGCCAAAAAATATCATGTCTCTGTCTCCAGTATTCGATCATATAATAGATTAAGTTCTAAGAAGAAATTGGTTCAGGGAAGAAGACTTACAATTCCAGTGAAAACAGGGAAAAATTATGCGGAAAAATTCAATTCCAAAAAGAAAGATAAAGGGGAAAAAGTTGCCTCTTCGGGGCGATATAAGGTAAAAAAAGGGGAGACCCTGTCGATGATTTCTCGCCGTTTTTCGGTTTCATCGGCTCAAATAAAAGAATTAAACAACTTAGGAACGGATAAAATAAACGCAGGACAAACATTAAAACTTCCCTCCAATAAATCCGATGCGGATATAGAAGAAAACGATCAAGATGTTAAAAAATCGGTAAAGAAAACCAAAGGAAATAAAACGGAATTATCATTAAATGATTCCGAACAATCAGAAACGAATAAATATGTTGTTGAAAAAAATGATAGTTTGCACAGCATTGCGAAAAGAAATAATGTCAATGTGGCCAGGCTAATGAAGTTAAATAAAATATCCCTTGATGATAAATTAGTTCCGGGACAAGTATTGATAGTTAAATAATATTAAAGAAAACAACAGTTTGTGGCTCATAATATTAGGCAAATAATTTAATTTACTTGACAAAAAAATAAAAGTTTGTTAGTTATTCGTATTCGCTTGGATCCGCAAGGACTGAGACGAGAGGGAAATTTCAAAAAAATTACCAAGCCTTTCGTCTCAAGACGAAAGGCTTTTTTTATACAAATGAAAGTTATTGAATCGGCAAAGAAAATGCAGTCTTATTCCGAAAGTCTCAGGAGGCAGGGGAAGAAGATTGCGTTTGTTCCGACCATGGGATATTTTCACGATGGCCATCTCTGTCTTATGAAAGAAGCAAAAAAGATGGCCGATTGTGTTGTTGTGAGCATTTATGTAAATCCCACACAATTCGGTCCCAAAGAAGATTTATCCAAATATCCACGTGATTTTGATCGTGATTTAAGAATGGCTGAAAGTGTGAATGTCGATGTCATTTTTTATCCTTCCAATAAAGAAATGTATCCTGCCGGTTACCAGAGTTATGTTGATGTGGAAAAGGTAACTCAAAATTTATGCGGCATATCACGTCCAGGTCATTTTCGCGGAGTAACCACGGTTTGCAATAAGTTGTTCAATATTGTTAAACCACATATTGCAGTTTTCGGTAAAAAAGACTTTCAACAATTTATATCCATAAAAAGAATGGTTGATGATCTCAACATGGATCTTCAAATAATAGGATTGCCTACAGTACGTGAGGCAGATGGGCTGGCGATGAGTTCACGTAATAAATACCTCCAGAAAAACGAAAGACCGTCAGCTCTAACTTTATTCAAATCTCTGAAATTAGCTCAGAAACTTTATTCCGGTGGAGAAAGAAAATCAGCAGTAATTATAAGCAAAGTAGAAAAATTGATTAAAAGGGCGCCATACACAGAAATTGATTATATTAAGATATGCAGTACAAAAACGCTAAAAGATGTCAATGAAGTTAAGGGTCAGTCGGTTATAGCACTGGCTGTAAAGGTAGGCACGACCAGACTTATTGATAATCATGTCTTTGGCGATAAGCTGAATGTATAATCTTTATCCCTAAGGAGAAATGAAAACTATGCAAAGATTCATGTTGAAATCGAAAATCCATCGCGCAACTGTAACAGATGCCGATTTACATTATGAAGGCAGTATTTCCATTGATGAAAATCTCATGGAAAAAGCATCAATATTGCCTTATGAAAAAGTTGAGATATACGATGTTGACAACGGCGAGAGATTTTCGACTTATGCCATTAAAGGTAAGCGTAATTCCGGAACCATTTGCCTCAATGGTGCGGCCGCCCGCAAAGTGGCTAAAGGGGATTTGATTATCATTGCCTGTTATGTGATTGCCGACGATAAAGAAGCGCAAAAGTGGGAGCCCAAATGCGTATTCGTCGATAATAAAAATAGAATAAAAAAACACCATAAGTAATTAACAATATTGAAAATAAATTGATAATCAGATAAGCCTATAGTGACCTTTAGGTTATTCGTTTTCAGAATTGGAGTTTCACAATAAAAATGTTAGACTCATACAGTCAGATGTGTTAACTACGCTGCGATCTAAATGCAAAATTAATCAGGAGGATACATGGCTTTTTTAGAAATTAATCCGGCTTTAAAATATAAAGTAGCAGATATTTCATTGGCTTCGTGGGGACGCAAGGAAATACAATTGGCGGAAAACGAAATGCCAGGTCTTATGGCTGTTCGCAAAAAATACGGACAAAAGAAGCCTTTAAAGGGACTGCAGATTATGGGCAGTCTGCATATGACCATCCAGACGGCAATGCTTATTGAAACACTCAAGGTGTTAGGAGCTGATATTCGCTGGGCATCCTGCAATATATTTTCCACTCAGGACCATGCGGCGGCGGCAATCGCCAGGAATGGTTCGGCGGCGGTTTTCGCGTGGAAGGGGGAATCACTGGAAGAATACTGGTGGTGCACGGAACAGGCTCTGATCTGGCCGGACGGTTCAGGTCCCGATTTAATTGTTGATGACGGAGGCGACGCGACGCTGTTTATTCATCAGGGAGTCAAGATAGAAAAGAATCCCCAACTGCTGAAGAAAAAAATAGACAATAAAGAATTTAAAATAATTATTGACCGTCTGGCAAGATCGGTAAAACGTGATTCCGGCAGATGGCAGAAGATAGCATCGAAAATCAAAGGCGTTTCCGAAGAAACAACCACGGGTGTACATCGCTTATACCAGATGCAGGCGGCGGGAGAGCTTTTGTTTCCGGCAATTAACGTCAACGATTCGGTTACCAAATCAAAATTTGATAATCTTTACGGATGCCGCGAGTCGTTGGCTGATGGAATCAAGAGAGCGACCGATATTATGATGTCCGGGAAAATAGTTGTTGTTTGCGGCTATGGAGATGTTGGTAAAGGTTGCGCCCAATCCATGAGAGGTTTCGGAGCGCGTGTGATTATTACTGAAATTGATCCCATCTGCGCCCTGCAGGCCGCGATGGAAGGTTATGAAGTGAGAACCATGGAAGAAGTGGCTCACACCGGCGATATTTTTGTTACGGCAACCGGTTGTTGCGACGTGATCACCGGCCAGCATATGGAGAAAATGAAAAATGAAGCCATAGTTTGCAATATCGGTCATTTCGACAGTGAAATAGATATGCACTATCTGGAGACAAGTAAAGTTTGCAAAAAAGAAAACATCAAGCCGCAGGTTGATAAATGGAAACTCAAATCAGGACGTTCGATAATAGTTCTGGCTGAGGGCCGTCTGGTTAATCTGGGTTGCGCCACCGGCCATCCCAGCTTTGTAATGAGTAATAGCTTTACCAATCAATGTCTGGCTCAAATAGAATTGGCCACTAAAAAACATAAGATAGGCGTTTTCACGCTTCCCAAAATACTTGATGAAGAGGTCGCGCGCCTGCATTTGGAGAGACTCGATGCTAAATTAACCAGACTGACGAAAAAACAAGCAAGTTATCTGGGTATATCAGAGGAAGGGCCATTTAAGCAGAACCACTACAGATACTAGTGCTGGCGTAAGTTTTAAGTGTGGACTTTATAAAAAAGAACGGCAGCAGCGGCGCCAAATAATATATTTGCTCCCCAGGCGGCAAGAAATACCGGTAGTACTTCCGAACGCCCTAAGGACATGCTGAACGCATGGACTATCCAATAGGAAAATCCTATAAAAATGCCTATTCCGGCGCTTTGCATTACTCCACCGCTTCTTTCCGAGCGCACAGAAAAAGGAACAGCGATAAAAATCATAATCAATGTCACCAGAGGAAAAGCAATCTTTCCCTGCAGTTCAACAAGATATTTAGTTACGTCGAATCCTTCAGATTGTATCTTTTTAACGTATTTTCTTAATTCAAAGTAGCCCATTTTTTCCGCGTCTTTTTGCATTACTTTAAAATCGTTTGGTTGTTCGGGGATAGCAATTACTTTTTCTTTAGACCTTTCCAAAATCGGATTATTCGCAGCATCAAAACGTGTAATAAGTAAATTATGGAAGATCCATTTGTCATTTTTCCATTCAGCTCTTTTGGCATCAATGCGACTCATCAAAGTGAAATCGGGATTTAAATAATTGATGGTTACGCCTCGTAGAATATTTTTGTCTACGTCGAACATTTTAAAATTATAAATCGCGTTTTCACCGTGATACCAGATTTCATTTTGTTTGAAAAATCCCAGTGTTTTTTGTTTTTGCACATCAACTTTGATTACACGTTCGGTTTTTTGAATTGATGCCGGAGTTATCATTTCGTTGAAATAGAACAAAAATACAGCAGCAATAGCCGCGAAAATTATAACGGGAAGAGAAATCCGGTAAATATTTATTCCGTTGGCTTTCATTGCTGTAATTTCGTGGAATTTTGAAAGAGAGCCGAAAGTCATTAATGTTGTCAGAAGAATCGCCGGCGGCAGAACATAGGATATGATCATCGGAATCGAAAAAATAAAATAAGATATAATCTGATAGACAGAAGCACTGTTGCTCAGAAACATTCTTATTTTTTCAAAAAAATCGACAATTAAGAAGAGCGCAATGAAAGAAAGGAGCGTGATAATGAAAAATCTTGAAAATTCTTTTAATATGTATTTGTCTAAAATTCTCAATTTGTAAACCTCAACTGTTCCTGAGTCCGCTTTTTCCAAAAATAGTCGTGATCGGGATAAGAGAAATTTCTCTATTGGCTGTATAAAGAAGGCAAATTCCGACCAGAGCGAATAAAAAATTCGGAGCCCAGACACCGATTACAGGAGAAAGATAGCCGGTTTCCACCAGCGCTTCGCCGCCGATACGCAGTAAATAATAGGAAGCGACAACAATAAGACCTACGGCAAATCCTCTTGATTTAACGGAGCGGTGACTTCTTATGCCCAGAGGAAGAGCCAGCAGCCCGAAAAAGAGGCAGGAAAGAGGTATGGAAAATTTCTTGTGAACTTCAATAGCTAATTCCCGTATGGCTGCCGGATCCAGGCCGGGTTTTTTCATTTTTTCCAGAAGCTCACTTACGGTCATTTCCGTGCTGGTTTTGGAAGATTCGTCAAGATTAGCCAATGCGGTGGATAAATCAAGATTAATTTCGTAACTCATAAAATCGATTTTACGGTAATTTTTTAAATCGGAGCTCACGGTATGAATGGATCCGTCTTCCAGTTTAAGCTTAACGGTCATTGAATCAGCGTCGGAAACGAGAATAGCTCTTTTGGCCAGAATTGTATTTTGTTCGCCGATCATACGGTTATCGGATATAATAACGCCCTCCATATAATTCTGGTTTACAGGAATTTTTTCTGCGTAAATGAGAAAATCCTTAAAGTCAGAGTTAAACACTTTTTCTTTTATTCCGATACTGGCATTTTGTTGTGCAATATTGAAAAGCAGGCGCTTAGTGGCGAAATTGCTTTGCGGTACGAGGAAGTAACTTATAAAGACGGCCAATATAAAAGTGATCAAGGACGCAATGGCTACAGGATAGAATATTTGCATCAGACTGATACCCGAAGTTTTAATGGCCGTTATTTCATTATCAGCGGAGAGTCTGCCCATGGCAATCAAGATGGCAATCAAAAGGGCGATCGGAATAGTGAACAGCATGAAGGAGGGTAATAGAAAAACGATGATCTTAGCTATGGAAAAAACATTGACGCCTTTATTAATGACCAGATCCATAATTTGCATAATTTTCCCCATCAACAGGACGAAAGTAAGAACTAATAAAATAATTATAAAGGGGAAGGCAATTTCTTTGAATATATACCTGTTAATAATTTTGCGCATTTGATCGTCAACTTTTTTTCTTGAAAATAGCACGTATTGGTAAGTTTTCTCAAGCAAAACATCAAAAGCATTCATTTATTGACAGTTGCAAACATTTTTCCTATATTAATCCATTATTTTTATTCTT
>JQOA01000041.1 GCA_000753945.1 Smithella sp. D17
CCAGGAGCCTTTTTTGTTATTGGGCTTCCCGGGAACTGGGCATTGCGCATACCGAATTAGCGAGGCGTCTGGAAATCAGCTTGCCGGCAATAAGCTATGCGGTAGAGCGAGGAGAACGAATTGTGAAAGAGAAGCCGTATCGGCTCTTTGATGAGTAACTTAATTTCTTAAGGGCGTCCCATACGTCCCTCGTATTATATCATGGGGCACTACATTCGGTTTTTAAAGAACTGCATGTAATAATATCAACAGGTTACGCATGCACGATCACTTAAAATACCCTTATTTTGTTGCTTTTTATGAAAATAGGGTTAAAGTTGGGTTAGATACGATCATCGCCTGAATCGTATCCTGGCAGTCAACCAAGGGCCGAATTGCGCATATCTCCATAAGCTCTGCCACTACATGCAACCATTCCTCGCCTTTCCGTTGGACGGCGTCTTTCCATAAAACATACTGCGCCTGGTAGGGAATATGCCACAAACAGCGCTGAACAAGGATTGTGACCTTTCCTTTCAGGCTTGCAAAGATTGAGGCGTCACCATCAGTTAAGAGAAGAAATGGTCGCTTGAAGCCTTTGATTACGTCAATACTCTTTTGAAACAGCTTGTCCCATGAACCATTGTAATTGCCGATATCAATGCCTGCAACCCTGATTCCACCTCCCTTCTTGTACTGCACCAATACCTTCAATTCCTTGCCACGTTTGGGAATCCCGACAATCCCAACTCCCGTTCCATCTGCCTCACCATGAGGCTCCTCGTTCGCATCAAGCATAAAATCAAGCTTTGAGCCAACCTGCTGTACAGACTTCCAGATCGTCATCTTATCCACAGCCCATCCGAACATCTTGCCGATCTTCTCAGATACCCGATAGGAGCTTAAAGCTCCCACCAAAGCCAGCTTGCGCCGCGTTTCATCCGGCACACGCTTCATAGACTCCATGCCAAGAAGCTGTCGGGTGACATATTGCTTGTGGCCGCATTTCTTGCACTGCACCTGGAGCTGCCTAATAGTTATCCAGCGAAACCAGGTGAGAATGGTCGTGGGCTTGCCATGCCGTGTCTTCCAGATAAATTCGGTGTCATTCCCACATGCTGTGCAAACAAACGATTTCTTTCGTAATCCCATTTCATGCTCGGCAAAACCAACCAAAACTTTCTGAAAAAAATCCTCCAACAGTTGAGGCAACAACATAAGAAATGCCCTCATGATCGATGAAAAATTGCTGCTCGATAAACCAACTCTGAATTGACAATCAAATTCGATGGTGATATCCTTTCCTTGTGGGGTTGCTCCCATATTGCCCTCCTTTATGGATTTGTTTACTGCAAAACATTAATACCATATTGGAGGGCATTTAATAATTTTAATGCTCAGGTCCCCTAAATTCTACGCTACCAATAAATTCTATCAGGAGCTTGGGCTGTTTAGTCTTGAGGACGCCCATGCTCTGTTGCTCCAGTCCTCACGGAGGTAAAACCACCGACTGGAGAGCCGGATGCGGGAAATCCGCCAGTCCGGTTCGGAGGGAGGGGAGGCGAAAGCCTTTCCTACCCCTATAGAACCTATTGAAATAACTGGATTCCCGCCTTCGCGAGGGGAGGCGAAAGCCTTTCCTACCCCTATAGAACCTATTGAAATAACTGGATTCCCGCCTTCGCGAGACCTTATGATAAAAAAATACAACGGCAAGTCTCAACC
>JQOA01000042.1 GCA_000753945.1 Smithella sp. D17
GAATCAACCAGGAGACGACCGTCGAACTGAGGATCGCCATGGCAGCGGCGGGGTTAGTGGTCACTGCGATATGAGCAATGGCGCTACCGTCACCCACACCCATCGTGGAACCAGGATTGAATCCGAACCAGCCGAACCAGAGGACAAATGCCCCGAGGGTGGCCGTTGACATATTATGACCGAAGATCGGCCTGACAGATCCGTCTGCGCGATACTTACCGTAGCGAGCTCCCAGCATCAACACGCCTGCAAGCGCTGCCCAGCCGCCGACGGAATGAACAACTGTGGAGCCGGCAAAGTCAAACATACCAAGGGAAGCAAGGAATCCGCCACCCCAGATCCAGTGACCGGTTACAGGATACAATATCCCTACCAGGAAGAAAGAAAAGACAATGAATGAAACAAATTTGATGCGTTCCGCAACGGCACCCGACACAACGGTTGCCGCAGTTCCGGCGAAGACGAGCTGGAAGAAAAATTTTGCCCACATTGGCACGCCGGTCCAGTTGATCGCGGCATAGACGCCCTTGTATGCGTCGCCGATGGCGGGACTGTTGTCGGCGCCGCTGGCGAACAGAAGTCCTTCAAGCCCAACGAAAGGGTTGCCATTTCCAAACATCAATCCCCACCCGATCACCCAAAAGGCCGCAGAGGCAATGGCAAAGACAATGAAATTCTTCGCCAGAATGTTCACCGTGTTTTTGGCCCGGCATAATCCTGATTCGACCATGCCGAAACCCAGATTCATAAAAAAGACCAGAAAAGCGGTGATGAGAACCCATGTGGTATCAATACCGACTTGCAGGTTTTTGACTGTATCCAGTGCCTGCTGCACAACACTTTTCTCCGGCGCGGCTGTTGGGACGGCTGCCACCGCCGGAGCGACCGGAACTGCTGTTGTGACGGCTGTCGCCGCCGGCTGGCCCTGAACAGCTTCCTCCGCCAAGACCGGCATGCTTGCGATCAGAAGCAATCCGATCAGAATAAAGAATATGCTACTTAATTTTTTCATTGCACACCTCCAATAGAATAGATTTTGCCAGTAAATATTTTGATCCGGGAAGGCCTTCTCGAACTTAAATATCATTGTCTTTAGATAAGGCATGCTTCGTGCCATTGTCTGGATTTGGCCCGGTAAAAGGTCGTAAGTGATTATGATGAAAAGTAAAATAATTGAATCGCAGTTTCAGATGATTATAAAAACAGATAAATAAATGACAAAATTGTTCAAATATAAACTCTTAACCTTCAGATATGTATGAATATCGATGCTTCGACGGCAATCATCGAAGGCAGGGACCACCACACATCTTCCACTCTAGAAAAAAACAAACGTCATAACAAGAAACAAGACAACCAAAACAGGAATAGAGTATTTAAACAGGTAGCCGAAGAAGCTGGGCATGACTACCCCGGCTTCTTCGGCGATGGATTTGACCATAAAGTTTGGCGCGTTGCCGATATAGCTATTGGCGCCCATGAACACAGCGCCTGCGGATATGGCGACAAGATACGGAATTTTCTCCACAATAAGTCTCGCTACGGCATCAGCTTCCGGCATGCCCGGATAAAATTTCCCGAGTGCGCTGTTGAAAAATGTCAGATAAGTAGGAGCGTTGTCCAGAAAACTCGAAAGCGACCCTGATGCCCAGAAATAGTGCGCCGGTGTATTAACTGATTTGATTAGAAATGCCAGAGCGCCTTGTTCACCGGCTTTGAGTATCGCCAGCGCAGGGATGATTGTCACAAAAATGCCGGCAAAAAGACAGGACACCTCCTTTATTGGCGCCCAACTGAACTCATTGCCTTTGCGCACCTCCGGCCTGGTCAAAACAAGAGACAGTATGCCCATCAAAATCAAGATAGCGTCTTTAATTAAATTCTCTATCGTCTGATGGATGCCGAATAAATTGACCTCACCCAATTTGACGTTCCCGCTGAACAACACCGCGCCAACGATACCGGCAAGAAAAATAAAATTACAAGATCCTTCAATTTTGAAAGGTTCGGGTTCGCGATCAGTTACGGCGATTTTGTTTTCCTTGGTAAAATAGTAAGAATCCAGGACAAAATAGATTATCAGCAAAACGATGCTTGCAAAAGCCATTGCCGGTAAAAGATGCATTGTCCAGAAAAACGGCACCCCATGCAGAAATCCCAAAAATAAAGGCGGATCACCCAATGGGGTTAAAGATCCGCCAATATTGCCGACAAGAAAAATAAAGAAAACTACTGTATGTACCTTATATACGCGCCAATTGTTGGAACGCAGGATCGGACGGATCAAAAGCATTGATGCCCCGGTTGTGCCGACAACGGATGCGAAAATTGTTCCGATAAGAAGAATAACGCTATTGACGGCAGGGGTTCCTTTCAAAGACCCTTTTACATAAATACCCCCCGCAACGGTAAATAAAGCCCCAAGCAGCAAAATAAAGGGGATGAAATCAATGATGATAATATGGGCTATTTCATGAAGGGCAACTTCACGAAAAAAATACAAAAACGGCACAACAAAAACCAGCGCCCAGAAAGCGGAAATTTTGGAAAAATGACTAGACCAGAAATGGGGGGCGAAAAGCGGCATGAGCGCTATGGATAGCAAAATGCCAACGAAGGGAAGCGCTGTCCAGAGCGGCAGTAAAGAACCGATAGCGGCGGATGTGCAATTAATCGCTGCGGCGCAACAAATATCCGGGCAAGTCAGGAAAATGGTAAAGATTGCGAATAAAGAAGGAACCAATAGCTTTATAGATTTTATCATTTTAGAGCCGTCACGATGAGCATAATGTGACTACTTTTTTTACAATGGCGTCCAGCTCTGCATCAGATATATTTTTACAGTGATCAGCCATTCCCTTGAACCGGGTCGTAATGTCATCCAGTTGGCTTTCGTTAACGATGTAACCAGTTTTTTCAATATAACTCCGGATAGCATGACGGCCGGAATGCTTGCCCAAGATAAACCGGTTTTCCGGAGCGCCTGCGGATTGGGGTGTCATGATTTCATAGGTTCGCGTATCTTTGAGTAATCCATCCTGATGGATACCCGCTTCATGGGCAAAAGCATTGGCGCCCACTATAGCCTTGTTGGGCTGAACGGGAATCCCGGTGATCTCCGTCAGAAGTTGAGACGTCTTATATATCTGCTCCGTTTTGATTCTCATCTGCACACCGAAGCGATCGTTTCTTGTCTTTAAGGTCATGACCACTTCTTCCAGCGCGGCGTTGCCTGCCCGTTCACCGATGCCGTTGATGGTGCATTTCACCTGGCTTACGCCCTGTTCCACGGCGGCCAGTGTATTGGCCACAGCGAGGCCCAGGTCGTCGTGACAATGGACGGAAAGGATATGATCTCCGATATTTTTGACGTTGGCTGATACGTAGCGGATCAACTCGCCGAATTCAGTAGGAATGGCATAACCCACCGTATCGGCAATATTAACGGTCTTTGCGCCCGCATCGATGGCCGCCTCCAGAAGCCTGCACAGAAAATCCTTATCCGTTCTTGTCGCATCCATGGGCGAAAACTCGATGTCGTCCGTATAGGTTCGGGCATGGGCTACGGACATTTTTGTTATTTCCATTATTTCCTGCCGGCTTTTTCTTAACTGATATTGAAGCAGAATATCGGAAGCAGGAAGAATAATATGGATGCGGGGATCTGCCGCTTCCCGGACGGCTTCCCATGTCCTGTTGATGTCGGTGATTCTTGCTCTGGTCATGGCGGCGATCTGACAGCCCCTGATTTTCCGGGCTATCTGACGAACGGCGATGAATTCTCCCGCGGAGGCGACAGGAAATCCCGCTTCAATAATGTCCACACCCAGTATCTCCAGTTGCCGCGCCAGGCGAAGCTTTTCGTCAGGCATCATGCCGGCGCCGGGGGATTGTTCTCCATCCCGCAAGGTCGTATCATATATGAAAATTCTTTTCCCCTGCATAGCTCTTTCCATACGGATCATGTTATTTTTTTGTTGATGGCGTCCAGTGTCCCGTAGAGCGCGGTCATCCGGCTCGTCAGCAGGCCTGCCTGCCGGTAAAACATCAATGCCCCGATATTCGTGACGTCGGCAACGAGTTGAACGCGACCCGCTCCCTGCGCGGAACCCCAGACAAGCACCTGTGACAAAAGCTTTGTTCCGATGCCCTTCCGCCGGAATCCGGCATCGACATACATGTCTTCCAGTAAAATCGAGTATCCGCCGCTGGATGTCGAGACGACGATCTGGGCTGTAACCATGCCCAAAACCATGCCCGCCGCTTCGGCAACAAAAATTGTCCTGACACGCTGGTCCGCAAGCAGAAGTTGCAGGCCTGCCCTGTTTTTATCAGCATCGATGACAAAGTCTTTTTCCAGGGCAAAAAGATGATGAAGAAAAGTTACCATCGCCTCGATATCTCCGGGCTCTCCTTTCCTGATGCGAATATTCTTCATAGTTTTAATTCATCTTTCTATAAGATATATTTTTCCGCCGTTTTGCCGTCTTCCAGGGCGTCGATGATTTCGTCAATCACCGATTCATTCTCGACCTTACCGTACCACCAGTTTTCCGGGTAGATCACCATGGCCGGTCCCCGATCGCAAACTTTAAGGCAACCGGTGCTCGATACGACAACATCCGTCAAGCCCCGGTCGGAAAGCTCCCGTTCCATGTACTGAAGCAACTGCAGGGAGTCTTTTTTGCTGCAAACACCCTGGGAATCACCGGCAGCCCGGAAGCTCCCGCAGACAAAGATATGATGTTTCGGTTTTTTCATGTGGATGTCCTCTCTTTCCATTAGTCTTCTTTATTGTTTTATCCGCACCCCATGCCATTCCCGCTGCACTGCTTGCCAATGCCGCAATGACCTGCCGTACGCAGAAGTATTTTGGGGATAGCTTTTCCCGTAAGGATTGCTTCCACTCCCTCTTTGGCCAGACCGTCCATAAC
>JQOA01000043.1 GCA_000753945.1 Smithella sp. D17
GTATCTGAAGATACATATTGCCCTGCCTGTTCAACATCAGAAATAAACAAGTCAGGAAATAACCGTAGAACAATTGAATCATCCGAAACGATGTATCAAAGGGCGGTTAATAAAAAATTAGCAGCAATGCTGAAAGCGCCGAATACACCCTTAATAGCGCCACCGCAGGTTATGCGGGTATTGGTATTGCCGTATAAGGGAGACATGAACGAATTATACATGATGAGATACATCTATTTATTAATAGATGATCCCAAGTGGGTAGTGGGCAATTACTTAATTGATGCAGAGGAATAAAAGGTAAAACAATGGATGTATTCTATGTAATGCTGGCAATAGTCGCAACCGGCATCGTAATGATAATCGCATATATATTCCGTAATAAAATTCATAACCTGTTGTTAGGTCGTGACAGAGACGTAACAGAAGAGGATTTGGAGCAACTTACACAGCGTAATAAGTTTTCGTCCTATTTGCCGTGGAGAGCATACGATAAAGAAAAAGTATTTTATTACAATGTGGATGAAACGATAGGCTTTATATGGGAATGCACACCATTGGCCTTCGCCGGTGATAAAACAACATTTATTTTAGAAGGTTTATTCAGAATTGGTATCCCGTTCGGCAGTATAATCCAGTTCATATTATATGCAGATCCGTACATTGAGGAGGAAATAGAATTATACAAAGCAGGAAAGACGCGGGACAATAAAGTATTACAAGAATCAGCGAAATGGTATGCCGAATTTTTCAAAAAAGGCACAAAAGGGATGGATATATTTCAAAGGATGCCCCTGAGAAATTATCGTTTGTTTGTGGCCTTGAAGATCCCGGAAAAAGAAGCTGAACAAATAAATATTACTGATGTGTACAGCACGGTACAGGAAATATTATCAGGAGCAGGTGTACACCCTCAAGATTTAAAGCCGGAAGAATTAGTAGACTGGATGAGAAAATTATTCAATGACAAACCATCCGTTAACAATAAAACTTACAACGAAGAAGAGTATCTGAATAAGCAAGTCATCCTATCGGACACGGTTATTAAAAAGAGCTTATCGGAAATTAAGATCGGTGAAAGATATTTCCGGTGTGCGACAGTCAAAACATTTCCCACAGAAGTAGATACCTTTCAGACCAATGAATGCTTTGGTGGTGTATGGGGCATTATATCCGATTCCAACCAGATATTGACGCCGTTTTTATATTCAATGAATGTTGTTTATGAAGATTTAAAAATGAAACTGCATATGAAATGCAATCTGGTATTGCAACAACAGGGCGCCGGAAGCTTTACGCCATCATTAATGCGGAAAAAAGATGAATATATGAGGGCTGTGGATGATATCGAAAAAGGACTGCCCTTCGTAAAAATAATACCGACAATGTGGGTATGGAGTGAAGATCAAAAAGAAGCCGCAGAATCTATCGTGAGAGCGAAAAGATTATGGGAACAAAATGGCTATGTCATGCAAGAGGACAAAGGCATCTTGCCTCCGCTGCTTGTGGCGTCCCTGCCGTTCGGGCTGTACAACGTAAAAGATAATATAGAAAATCTTGATAGAGATTTTATAGCACCAGCTTCAGCAGTAGCATCATTATTGCCGGTGCAGGCGGATTTTGCCGGTGGAGCTTATCCGTACTTATTGTTTATGGGACGCAAAGGGCAACCATGCCGCCTGGATTTGTTCGGCAAGGCCGCAAATAATCATAATTTATTTATTGCCGCATCATCCGGCGCCGGGAAAAGTTTTTTAGTAAACTACATCACCCTTAATTATTATGCAGCTAATGCAATGATAAGAATCATCGATATCGGCGGTTCATACCAAAAACAGACAGAAGTCTTTAAAGGAAGATTTTTAGATTTCAGCCCGGATTCCAATTTATGCATGAACCCATTTACATACATTCAGGAGCCGGAGAGTGATATTCCACCGATAGAATCATTGTTACACACG
>JQOA01000044.1 GCA_000753945.1 Smithella sp. D17
CCTAAGTTTTATTATTTGTTAATTAAACTTCTTTCTTCTCTCATCAAATTCTGTTTCTGGCAAGTCAGATTATATATCAGTTCTTTATCACCGCTTTCATCCGCTTGCTTCAACTTGAGCTGAATTTGACGTTTTTGCTCCTTATACCATTTCCCTTTTATTTTTCTTATAGTATCAGTAAAATCTTTTTCCATCGTTTTATCATCCATCGGTGATTCATTAATACTCAATTGATATATTTTTTCACGCAAAGACCGATCACTATCAGTTGATAAGATAACGTTGATATCCACGAAACCCAAAAGCTTATATGCTTCAACAATTTTTTCTCCCAGATTCTTCAATTCCGTATGCAGAAAATAATCCAACACCTTTTCGCTTTCCACCGGACCTGTTTTCTGCGGATACTCCAGCAATAGCAGAATTAAATGAACTTCTACCGGATCAACGTGAACCTTAATATTTTGTTTTTCGCCGGTTGTTTTCGGTTTTATCTGTACTCCTTTTTTATAAAGTTCTTTTTTTAAAAGTTCCTCATTGATACCCAATTTTTCAGCAATGCGCTTAATAAAAAGATTTTTTTCTATTGCATCGCCGATCTTATTGATAAATTCCATGGCGGTTTTTATCATATCCCTTTTATCTTCAAAAGTTTTACCGCCGCCCAAAACATTATCAATATAGTAATCACTTATCGCCGGGGCATGGGAAATCAGTTCATCAAGCTTGTCTTTTCCATATTTCTTAATGTAATCATCGGGGTCGTATTCTTCAGGTAAAATTAGCGCCCGCGCCCGCATTCTCATGCTCAAAAACAATTCCAAACTACGGTCAAGCGCTTTTATTCCCGCTTCATCCGGATCAAAAAGCGCAACAACTTCCAACGTATAACGGCGCAGGAGTTCAAGATGCTCCCTGGTCAGCGCTGTGCCTAGAGTAGCAACGACATTGCAGATACCCGCATTCCACAAAGAAATCAAATCAAAATATCCCTCAACAATAAGAGCAAAACCTTTTTTGCGAATTTCTTCTTTTGCCTTGTTCAGGCCGTATAAATTCTTTCCCTTGACATAAACCGGCGATTCCGGCGAATTGAGATATTTCGGCTCGCCCTTCTCCATAATTCGGCCGCCAAAAGCCACTATTTCACCAAAAACATTCTCAATGGGGAAAATAAGGCGGCCGCGAAACCGGTCATAATAACTCCCCTCTTTCCCGGCGATTACCAGACCCGCCTGTTCGGCCAACTTCAGGGATAAACCGCTGCTTTCAATGTAATCTGTCAAAGAACGCCATGTATCGGGAACATATCCCAAACGGAATTGCTTGATGGTTTCCTCGGAAATACTTCGATTTTGCAAATATTCACGGGCAACTTTACCTGCCCCGGAAGAAAGATTGCGACTGAAATGTTGTGCCGCTCTTAAATTCAAATTAATTATGCTTTCCTTCAGTGAATCCTTCTGCCGGGCTTCCTTGCCGGAAAGCATCGGCGGCAAAACAACTCCCGTTTTTTCCGCCAAAAATTTAATTGCTTCCGGAAAAGTTTTATCGGCAATTTTCATCAAAAACGTAATGACATTGCCGCCCTCACCGCAGCCAAAACAGTAGAATATCTGCTTATCGCGATTTACTGTAAACGATGGAGTTTTTTCCTGATGAAACGGGCATAGTCCTATAAAATTCCGTCCTGCTTTTTTCAAAGTAAGATATTCGGAAGCCAACTCTACAATATCTACTCTGCTTTTGATTTCTTCAATCTTATTATCATCAAAACGCATTGAGCATTATACCTGTCGGAAATTTAAACCTGTCTGGGGCTGTTGAAAAACGCTCATCTGTCCCGATAAAATCGGGATTGCGCTGCAAACCGCACCGCTCAACGTATATCTATATACGCATCGCGGTTCAGTTTTTTGCGCGCCTTGCAAAAAAGAAACAAAAACAACCGCAGCTAAGTCGAAAAA
>JQOA01000045.1 GCA_000753945.1 Smithella sp. D17
TGGGAAGGATAAAAAAGGAAGATATTGATGGCGAAGACCGGGAATGAAATAAGGGAAAGTTTTTTAAAATATTTTGAAAGCAAGGGGCATGCAAAGGTGGCGAGTTCGTCGCTGATTCCCAAGGATGACCCCACACTGCTTTTCACCAACGCGGGCATGGTGCAATTCAAAAATACTTTTCTGGGGCTGGAAAACAGAGGCTACACCAGAGCAGCTTCCTGTCAGAAATGCGCGCGCGCCGGCGGCAAACACAACGATCTGGAAAATGTCGGCGTTACCGCCCGTCATCATACCTTTTTTGAAATGCTCGGCAATTTTTCCTTCGGCGATTATTTCAAGGAAGAAGCCATCGCCTGGGCGTGGGAATATTTAATCGACGTCGTGAAACTTCCCAAAGAAAAGCTCTGGATCACAATTTATGAAGACGACAATGAGGCTTTTGAAATCTGGAACAAAAAAATGAAGGTTCCCGAAGACCGCATTGTCCGCATGGGAGAAAAAAGCAATTTCTGGATGATGGGCGAAACAGGCCCCTGCGGCCCCTGCTCCGAAATCCTTTATGATCAGGGTGAAGGCACCGGCTGCGGCCGTCCCGAGTGCGATGTCCATTGCGACTGCGACCGTCATCTGGAAATCTGGAATCTTGTGTTCACCCAATATGACCGCGATGAAAGTGGCAAGTTAAATCCGTTAGCCAAACCCAGCATCGATACGGGCATGGGACTGGAGCGGCTCACCGCTGTTATTCAAGGCTTCAAAAGCAATTACGACACAGACCTGTTTACACCAATAATCCGTTTTATGGAGAAAATCTCCGGGAAGACTTACGGTAAGAACGCCGAAAATGATGTTTCCATCAGGGTTGTTGCCGATCACAGCCGCGCGTTAACTTTTCTTATCGGCGACGGAATTACGCCAAGCAATGAGGGCCGTGGTTACGTGTTGAGGAGAATTCTGCGCCGCGCCGCGCGTCATGGAAAAATGCTCGGCATCAACAAACCATTTTTAAACGAAAGCGCTCAGGTCGTAATCGACATGATGAAGGGCGTTTATCCCGATCTCGTCGAGAAGGCATCTTTCATTACCAAAATGATTTTGAATGAAGAACAGCGTTTCATGGAAACGCTCGACGCTGGGCTACGCATTCTGAACGAAGAAACAGCCACGCTGAAGAAAACAGGCCAGTCAGTTCTTCCCGGCACGTTGGTTTTCAAACTCTACGATACTTACGGATTCCCCACAGATTTAACCGCGGATATCGTCAAACGCGACGGTTTTACTCTGGATAATGACGGATTTGAAAAAGAGATGGAACAACAGCGCGAACGCGCGCGCGGAGCGTGGAAAGGAAGCGGCGAAGAAGCAATCGCCGAATGCTATCTTAAAGCTTCGAGTTCGGGAATTGCCTCTGAATTCTGCGGCTATGAAACGACCAACAAAGAAAACGTCAAAGTAACGGCAATATTTGTAGACGGCAAACCGGCAGACTTAGCACGCGAAGGCCAGCAAGCTGAAATCGTTTTGGATACTACCCCTTTTTATGGGGAATCAGGTGGACAGGCAGGTGACACAGGTTTTCTTGATGGTGCCGGATTTAACTTTAAGGTTAATGACTCTAAAAAACCCGTGGAAAATTTTATCGTCCACAAAGGCATTGTCTTAAAAGGTGAGATTAAAGTCGGCGCAAAAGCAAAGTTGATTGTTGACGAGGAAAGACGCAAAGACATCGCCGCCAATCATTCCGGCACGCACATTCTGCAGGCGGCGCTCAAAGCCGTGCTGGGAGATCATATCAAGCAATCAGGATCTCAAGTTAATGAGGAGGGATTGCGTTTCGACTTCACCCACTTTTCCAAAATCAGCGATGAGGAAATGAAGAGAATTGAAGCAATCGCCAATGACATGATTCGCAAGAATGTTGACGTGAAAACTGAAGTCTGCGCGCTGGAAGACGCGCTCAAAACCGGCGCGACAGCCGTGTTTGATGAAAAATACGGCGCGACCGTGCGCATCGTGAAAATGGGCGAAATGAGCATGGAACTTTGCGGCGGTACGCATGTCAAGCGCACCGGTGACATCGGATTTTTAAAAGTTGTCCATGAATCGGCAATTGCCGCGGGTGTGCGCCGAATCGAAGCAGTCACCGGCAGGGAAGCCCTCGCACACGCACAGAAGGCGGAAGAAGAATTAAAACGCACGGCGGGATTATTCAAGGCCGGTCAGATGGAAGTTTATGACCGCACCGAAAAAATACTCAAGCATACAAAGGAACTGGAAAAAGAAATCGAGGCGCTAAAAGGAAAACTTGCCGCCAAGGATTCCGGCGACCTGATAAATCAGATAAAGGAAATAAATGGAGTCAAAGTACTGGCGGTTGAAGTGAGCATTAGCGATGCCAAGACACTGCGCGACTTCGGCGATAAGCTGCGCGATAGGCTGGCATCCGGCATTATCCTTCTGGGCAGCAAGGCCGGTGAAAAGGTAATGCTGCTGTGCATGGTAACGAAGGATTTAGCCGGAAAATATCACGCTGGGAATATTATCAAGGAACTGGCACCATTGGTCGGCGGAAGCGGCGGCGGCCGTCCCGATATGGCTCAGGCCGGCGGAACCCAGCCGGAAAATTTAGGAAAAGTTTTCCTGGCTTTAGAAAAAATATTGGTTAAATAGATAACAGCACAACCTTTTAGATTGACTTATATCTGAACAATAGAAGAAGTAGCTATGACGCTTGAATCTTTAAATATGTTAGATCATGTCCGTCAATCATTTAACGCTGTGACGAGCAGAACTGATCGTTCGGAGATTGGTCAATTCCTCACTCCTGCCTCAATCGCCGATTTCATGTCGTCTTTGTTTGAAGCCAAAACAAAAGAAGTTAAAATTCTTGACCCCGGCGCAGGAGCAGGCGTTTTATTTGCTGCTTGTGTGGACAAAATACTTTCACAGAAAAAACTACCTGCTTCTATAGAGGTCGTTGCTTATGAGACAGACAGGGTTATCTTACCTTATCTTCAAGAAACAATGCATCAGTGTGCAGAGCTATGCAAAGAAAATAAAGTCCTCTTCACAGGCATTATCAGAGAGGATGATTTTATTGCTTCCGCAATATCCGAAACGGAAGAATCACTTTTTTCCGTTCCGGTTAAACGATTCACGCACGCTATCCTCAATCCGCCCTACAAAAAGATCAATGGTGAAACAGGCACAAAAACCATGCTCTATTCGGCGGGCATGGAAGTGGCAAATCTTTACGCCGCTTTTGTGTGGCTGTCCGTGCGCTTACTTGAACCGGATGGGCAGATAGTCGCCATTACACCGCGAAGTTTTTGTAACGGGCCTTATTTTAAAAAATTCCGTGTTGCTTTTCTGGATATGTTGAATCTCAAGCACGTTCACGTGTTTGCCGCACGCAACAAAGCTTTTGGCGATGATAATGTTTTGCAGGAGAATATTATTTATTACGCCATACGAAACAACAAGAAGCCTAACAAGGTTGTCGTTTCAGCATCGGAAAGCGACGATTTCAATAACGCCAACACTCTGACCATCCCTTATAATCAAATTGTGCATTCCGATGATCGTGATTTTTTTATTCATCTCGGAATTGATGACAGCACAATAAATATTATGAATCGAATGCAGTGTTTCACTTCGACACTGGATAAGCTGAATTTATGTGTTTCTACCGGACGAACTGTGGATTTCAGAGCAAAGGAATATCTGCGTAAGAATTCACAAGAAAACACTGCACCGCTAATATATCCTTGTCATTTTCATGAAGGCTTTATTAACTGGCCTCTAGAATCAGGGAAAAAACCCAATGCCATCATTACTTCGCCTGAGACATCAGAGCTTTTTTTAGAAAAGGGTTATTACGTTCTAATTAAAAGATTTTCCTCAAAAGAGCAGAAACGTCGTCTTATGGCGGCAATATATGATCCTTCAAGAATTGATGCACCTCTTGTGAGCTTTGAAAATCACGTTAATTTTTTTCATCGGAATGACAAAGGCTTACCTGAAAAACTGGCAAAAGGAATTGCCCTCTACCTTAATTCCTCAATTGTTGATCAGTATTTTAGACTATTCAGCGGTCACACGCAGGTTAACGCCACAGATTTGCGTAAAATTCCCTACCCCACCGAAAAACAGCTTATAAGATTTAGTGATTACGTACGAGAACGAATGCCGGACCAGCAGACTATCGACGACATCATAGAAAAGGAGTGTGGAAATCGTGCCTAAAAAAGTAAACAAGAAAAAAGCTGAACAGAAAATTCAAAACGCGCTGAAAATACTTAATGACTTGGGCATGCCCAGACAGCAATTAAATGAACGATCAGCATTGACACTCCTATCCTTGTTGGGCGTCAAACCTGAAAGTAAATGGGAAAATGCAGGCAACCCTCTGATGGGTATTACACCCATGATGGATTTCTTTTTCGAATATTACGGGAAAAAATATGCGCCTAACACCCGAGAAACTGTTCGCCGCCAAACGGTTCACCAATTTCTGCAAGCTGCATTGATTGTCGCCAATCCCGATAAGTCTTCCCGGCCTACCAACAGTCCCAAAGCTGTTTATCAGATTGAACCAGCAGCTTTAAAATTATTAAAGAGTTTCGGCAAACCGGATTGGAAAGAAAAACTCAAAAAATATCTGAGCTCTGTAAAAACGCTTACAAAGCTTTATGCACGGGAAAGAGAGATGCAGCGATTGCCTATCAAGCTCGCAGATGGTCAGGAAATCAAACTTTCTCCTGGCGGACAAAATGTTCTGGTCAAGAAAGTTGTTGAAGATTTCTGCGCCCTTTTTACTCCCGGCGGTCAAATTATATATGTCGGTGATACTCAATTAAAATGGTCATTTTACGATAAAAAGGCTCTGGCAAAGCTGGGCATTATCATTGAAGAACACGGCAAAATGCCGGATGTCGTTGTAAATCACATAAAAAAGAATTGGCTTTTGCTGATTGAAGCTGTGACCAGTCATGGCCCTGTTAATCCAAAACGGCGGCAGGAATTAAAGAAATTATTTGCCGGTTCGTCTGCCGGATTGGTTTTTGTAACGGCTTTCATTGACCGTCATGCCATGCTGAAATATCTTCATGACATTTCATGGGAAACAGAGGTTTGGGTTGCCGAGTCTCCGACACATTTAATCCACTTCAATGGCGAGCGTTTCCTCGGACCATATGAGGATTAATGTAAATAAATCCTGGATTCCGTATCGCGCTTCGCTTGTACGGAATGACAAGAAAAGTAATTAATATGGTTATTTCCATCATCCTTGCCCATCCTGACTCTAGAAGCTTTAATCATGCTATAGCGCACACAGCGGTTGACACGATAAAAGCAAACGGGCACAAAGTCTTTTTTCATGACCTTTATCAGGAAAAATTCGATCCTCTGCTCCCGGCAAAAGAAATAAACGAAGACGCCAAAGTGCCCGCTAAAATAAAAAAGCATTGCGAAGAAATCGCGGCGGCAGATGGAATAGTGATTGTTCATCCAACACAGAGACCCAAAGAGAAAAAGATGTTTTCGGCGATCCGCTGGAAACAATTTGGAAGAATTGCATCTTCGATCTTTGCGGTGTCACCAATTTTCACCGCCGGATGTTCAATGTCATCGTCACCAGTACGGATAAACAGCGCAAAAAATGGTTGGATTCAGTTACAAAGGATATTAATAAATTATTTCCCCAGATTCGATAATCGGCTAAAGTTTTCTACAAATTTTAAGGAGGCATAAGTTATAGAATCAATATTCAACGTTACCTTTGACGGCAATAAAAAAGTATCGGCACATTTTCGTGACTTTACGGTTCATACAGACCAGCCGCTAGTGTGATGTTACAGTAACGGCTTTACAATGGGCGA
>JQOA01000046.1 GCA_000753945.1 Smithella sp. D17
TGTGGGGCTATTATGCCGCTTGCGGTATTAATAAAGAAGTATTTTGGATCTTTCAGCATGAAAGAAAAGAAATTCCTGTTTACTTTCCTGCTTAAGCTCCAATGTGATTTTTTCCATGGAGCTGAGCGTTTCGAGCCCATCCAAGTATTTTTCTGCGGTAATCTTTCCGGCCAAAGCATTTTTTAGACCAAAACTTTTGATCCTCTTCCACAACGTTGCCAGCGCCAGATCTTCGGTTAATTCCGCAGGTTTTTTATCGGGATGGAAAGTCATCAGTCCGGCAAAGCCGCAGTTAAGTTGATAAGTCAAAACCGGGAAAAAAATTATTGCCGGAACGGAAACATTTGCCGGATGTTTTCCTGTAAATATTTGACAGACCGCAAGAAACCGGCCCATATTTTTTATGGTATTGAGCATTCGCGCAATAAACATTATTTTTCTTTCCGCCGCGAAGCGTCAGGGTTATTATTTACGCATTCAGTTATAATGTTTTTAGTAATACTTCTTAACCAGTCCGTACCTTCCCGGGTTTGTGCGGGTGTCAACAAATGTATTGATTCCAGATAAGAGTTGCCTTTGTTGGAAAGGCGCTGCATTATTTTTACAAAAGAGTCTCTTTTTTTCAGCCCGATTTTTTCTTCATTATTACCGGAAAGATATGCTTCCATTCGCGGCCAATCCTGCAAAAACTGTTTTTGAGTACGGGACACGCTGCCTGGATATATTTTTTCCATTTTTTTCGTGACTACTTCCATGGAAGTTTCTATGTTTTGTGCAAAAAGTCGTAACTGCTTGATTCGTTCTGCAAGGGCTTCATCCAGAACCCTGCACGCTCCGTAATAAAGAGCTTCGCCATACGTTTCTTGCATAAAAAACTCTCGACGCACATGGTGATACCACTGCCTCAAGGCCGATAAATTAGCCACGTACTCTATGTTATGTTTAACTTTTCGAGTAATGTCACCGCCGGAGGCACTGGCAACAGAATCTTTCTTCTTTTCCAGAGAAGAAAGCGATGTCCAATGTATTCCCCCGGTTTTAAAATCCTGCCGGCAAATAACACCTGCGGGAATCACCGTTCCATAATCAATTTGTACCGGTCCCACAATGCCACCCTGACCTCCCAGGAAGATCGGCGGTTCCCTAAGCATTACGCCGCGCGGCACATCGCCGATTAATGAAGGAGTCGCTTTGTTTTGCCGCGGAGTATAATTGAAATGGATGTAGGAACTGCCCACTTCACTGTGATTCCTGCGACTCGTGCCACCAGCCATCAGGCAATCACAAAAATTAATCAGACTTCCCAGCTGCACGAAAGGAAAGAGGATTGTTTGTTTTAAACCGACACAATGATTTCCGCCTGCTTCTTCTTCCAGGAGGCAGCCGGAACGAACCTGCGCATTGCCGCCCATTGTTGACTTATTTAAAAATACCGAATTGGTAAAATATCCGCCCTTGAGTTCTACTGCGTTGCCCAGTTGACAATTAATTAAAGTAACCGGTCCTTCGAACCCCAGTTTTACTTCCGGTGAAATTAATGTGTTTTCACCGTAAATCCTTGCGGCGCCATAAATTATTGAGGAATCGGCAATCCTTTCCGGATTTACTTCATCACCGATTTCCACAGAAAAAGGGGCCGTCATCCGAACCCCTTTTTTTAAGAGACAAATTACCTTTGGAGATAAGGTTACAGTTTTTTTAATCGTTCCAGTCATAAATATTTTTTAAAAGATTACTTATGATTTTTTCCACAGCTAATACCCAGTTTAGCCATTTTATCAGTAAATGTGTTGCGGTTAATGCC
This sequence comes from Smithella sp. D17, assembly GCA_000753945.1. Classification (GTDB taxonomy): domain Bacteria; phylum Desulfobacterota; class Syntrophia; order Syntrophales; family Smithellaceae; genus Smithella. The sequence goes on from JQOA01000046.1 coordinate 1,805, forward strand.
TAAAAAAACTGCGGCGGAACTCTTTACGCCATTTGACCGGCGCAAAGCAATTTTAAATAAACCCTTTTCCACCATACTCAGGACTTCTTCATAAATCTTGCTTTTGCGATCACCGGAAGAAGATAAAATTGTAGTAATATCTTCCAGTTTTTTTTCCATTATTTCTTCAACAGCCACATAAGGGGTTGCCTTTACATTCATAACCATTTCTGACTTGTTGTGCTTTTTCGATCGCATTTTTTGAAGCTTACTCCTTTCGGGTAGAATTTACGAAGAAAGTAAAATATCCTTAAAAAGAATGGTTAATTCCCAACCTGAAATGATAACACTTTTAAAATTATAAAGGCAGTACAGATTAAGACACCGAACCAACACATCACAATCAAAGAACGTTGTTCCACAGGATTTTCCAGATAATTCTTAACCTCTATTTCGACCTTCTCATTTTCCACCTTATCCACAAGAGAACGAATAAGTAAAGCATGGTTTTCTAATAAGTTGGAAAAAAAATAAAATCCCTTGGTCGTTGTTAATATAAAATAAATTTTATTACGCAGGATAACAACTCCTAATTGTGTAATCTCTGCCCAGGTAAGTTCTTTTATACGAAAAAACTTCTCTATTTTTAAGCCTTCGTTAGTTACAATAATTTTTCTTTTTGTTGCTTCAACAGCAATAAATAAGGTAATGGTGAAAGAAACTGCCAGAATGATTTTCTCCAGCATTTGACCTTTAAATAAACTGATTAGAAACAATAAGAAGAGAAGAACAACGACAGTGATAAAAGGTATGAGGAAAGTCCTTTTAATTTTAAAAATACTTTGTGTCATTTATTAGTTCCCTGATTTAATTGATTAATAAAACATGCAAATATTGCTTTTCCGAATGGTTTTAATTCTAGCTAGTCACGAATAAAAGTGCCGCTTTTGCCGCCACTTTTTTCTAAAAGCATGATTTCTCCGATAACTATTTTCTTATTTACAGCCTTACACATATCGTAAATAGTTAAAGCGGCAATGCTCACGGCTGTTAGTGCTTCCATTTCCACACCTGTTTTCCCTGCTATTTGCACCTGAGCTTCTATTACAATTTGCGAGTTTTTATGATCAATATTCAGATCGACGTCAATTCCCGTTAATTGCAGCGGATGGCAGAGGGGAATGAGTTCTCCCGTTTTCTTTGCAGCCATAATGCCTGCAATTCTTGCCGTTGTCAAAACATTCCCTTTGGCAATTTTACCTTTTTCTATTAATTTTAAAGTTTGAGAATCCATTTTGACAATTCCCCGGGCTTTCGCCTTGCGAAAAGTCTGAGCCTTTGCTGTAACATCTACCATTTGGACGTGGCCTTCATCATTCACATGGGACAATTTTTTCATGGCATTTATTGACTCTAAGAATTTGTTGTTGAATCAAATCAGCGACTTTGACATTCCCGATTTCAACAGATAAATGAATTTGACTTAAATCGCGGTAAGTCGCATTATCAAACAGAGCTTAATGTACTATTTGCGGAATAGCTCCACTCGATTTTGTTGACCTTTAACATAGGCCAATTAATGAGTCAAGAAACGTAACTATTTTTTTAAATATTTTTTAAATTCATCCGGTTTTAGTATGCTTGTCCGGACTTTATTTTTACCATAGTTCATAAACATCCGTAAGAACTAATAATTTAATCAGGAACTGGAAGAGCGAGTGAAAAGAAGAACCGCTGATTATCAGATTATTAATCAGGCGCTTGAGCAGGAAATCGCCAGCCACATAAAGGCGGTGGAAGCATTAAGGTTGAGCGAAGATAATTTTCGCCGGGCAATAAATGAGTCTTCATTGGGTGTCCGTATCGTGCCCGGTGTGGGTTTTGATTCTGTATTTGAGAAAGATTGTGCGGACAGGGGAATGAAGGTTTTTTTAGCAGATGGATCTGTAGAGAAACCAACCCAGTCTCACGAGCTTTTTGAGTTTACACAAAAGCATATCAGTATAAAAACCAACGATAAATTAATGACTATTGACGATTGGGTAAAATCATCATGGCCTGATTCGCAAGGTGATTTATTGTTGCAAATGGATATTGAAGGGTCTGAATATGAGGTGCTATTAATCGCTTCTGATGATTTGTTGAAACGTTTCAGGATTATTGTGGTTGAATTTCATGCTCTAAATGAACTTTGGAGTAAACCATTTTTTAAATTGGTATCGCAGGTGTTTGAAAAACTTTTACAAACACATACATGTGTTCACAATCATCCCAATAATTGTTCCGATTCTGTAAAATTCGAAGATATAGAGCTTCCTATGGTGACGGAACTTACTTTTTTGCGCAATGATCGCGTAAGTAGTCCATCGTTTACTAAAATTTCCCCGCATCCGTTGGATACTGATAATACGCAAAACAAACCATCTCTTCCTTTGCCTAAATGCTGGTACAGCGGAAAATAGAATTGGTATAAGCAAGAAAATATCTTGATATTGAGATTCCGATTAGCTAGTATTTCATACCAATTCGCTTGTAATAACCACCTTGCAGGCGGCAGCTTCCAATCAAAATGGTATTGGAAAATTGTTGTTGAAGAGGTCCTAATGTTCGTTAAAGTAATCAGTATGAGCGTTATTGGCATGGAATCATACCCTGTGTTCGTGGAAGTTGATACATCTCAGGGGCTGCCTCAGTTTGCTACGGTAGGCCTGCCGGATGCTTCAGTTAAAGAAAGCAGGGACCGGATTCGGGCCGCCATAAAAAATTCCGGCTATCGTTTCCCCCGCAGTCATGTAACCATTAATCTGGCGCCTGCCGACATTAAAAAAGAGGGCACCGGTTTTGATCTGCCCATCGCTGTGGGCATTCTGGCCGCAGAAGAATTAATTAAAGAAGATAATTTAAAGGATTGTTTTTTTATCGGGGAACTATCACTTGATGGAAGTATAAAAAGAGTAAACGGTGTTTTGCCGGCTACTTTCAAGGCGAAGGAAATAGGCATTAAGTCTGTCTTCGTTCCTGAAGAAAACGCTGCGGAAGCGGCCATGGTGGAAGGAATTAAAGTAATTCCGGTAAAGACATTGCCGGATGTTGTGGAATTTCTGGAAGGAAGAAAGAACATTGAGCCGCTTTCTCTGGACATAAATAAAATTTTTCAAAAAACAAGTAAATATGATTTGGATTTTAACGAAATAAAAGGGCAGAAGCAGGCCAAAAGAGCCTTGGAAATAGCGGCAGCCGGTGGACATAACGTTCTGATGATCGGACCGCCCGGCTCAGGAAAAAGTATGCTGGCAAAAAGGATGCCGACGATTTTACCCGATCTTTCTTTTGATGAAGCGATTGAAGTGACCAAAGTTTTTTCCATTGCCGGCTTCCTGAATAAAGATGAAACGCTAATGGCGGTGCGTCCCTTTCGTTCGCCGCACCACACCATATCGGACGCCGGTCTGGTGGGAGGTGGTCAGACGCCTCATCCTGGAGAAATAAGCCTTGCTCATTTGGGCGTTCTTTTTCTGGACGAACTTCCCGAGTTCAAAAAAAACGCTCTGGAAGCTCTGAGACAACCATTGGAGGATGGCACAATAACAATCACTCGTTCTTCAGTAACCGCTTCCTTTCCCGCGAAATTCATGCTGGTGGCGGCGATGAATCCGTGTCCCTGCGGCTATTTCGGCGATCGCGTGCATACTTGTCGCTGTACCCCGCAACAGATTCGTCAGTATCAGTCTAAAATATCCGGGCCACTATTGGACAGGATAGATTTACACATTGAAGTCCCCTCGGTAAAATATCGGGCTCTGTCCGATAAAGAACAGGGAGAATCTTCTGCGGCAGTCAAAGAACGGGTCAATAAAGCGCGTGATTTGCAGAAAAAACGTTTCGGACAAAACGGCGTTCTTTGTAACGCCCGGATGACGGAAAAACAAATTAAGAATTTTTGTTCGATAGACGAAGAAGCGCATAAACTGATCGAAATGGCCATTGAAAAACTGGGGTTAAGCGCCCGGGCAGTAAACCGTATATTAAAAGTGTCCCGCACAATCGCCGATATGGAAAACAAAAAGAATATTGAGCCTGCTCATGTTGCCGAAGCAATTCAGTACCGAAGTCTTGATAGAAGTTTAATTTAGTGCTATGTCAAAGAAAAATTTTAATACCAGACCGATTTGCGGATAGTAGAAGAATATATCTGAGGCTAGAGCCTGGTGAAAGAGGCATTTATGGAAATTAAAATAAGGAAAACACCAACTAAAGAAAGAAAAGC
>JQOA01000047.1 GCA_000753945.1 Smithella sp. D17
TGTTGCTTTTTATGAAAATAGGGTTAAAGTTGGGCTAAAACCGAAAAACCGTCAAGCGACCCCAATAAGGATCCGGCTATTACGAATGAATTTCAACAACTTCAGAAAAATTTTGCCGGAAGGCACCGCCTGAGCATCGATGAACTGAACACCTTAAAAAGCGATCTGATCGCTTTTTCGAATAAGATATCTGCCCAAAAATTAGAAGACAACTTCGCGGAGGAATTTACACTGGCTAATGACATGAGCTTCCATGTCAATAACCTGCTGATTATCAAAAAAAGGCAGCGATGAATACTTTATAGCATTCATCACATTCGCCTCCATGATACTTTAACAAAAGGTCTTCCGCCCGGCGGGTTGATAGATGCTGCGGCATAATTAATATTTGTATTACCGCCACCGGACGTATCAAAGGTCGGTGTTCCCAACACAGTATCAGAAGTAGCACCATTCGTATTGGCGACCAATATGCCGCCGTTTACCGTGCCATTACCGCCACCGTTTCTCAATAGACGTCCCTCACCGATACAAATAATTACGCCGTCGTAATTAAAATTTCCGCTCAGTGTTAATTGACCGGTAACAACAAGAATACCTGCGCCATTAAGGGCGCTTAGGGTGGCGGCACCCTCAACGACCACAATTTTTCGATTGGTAGTGGTTCCGACTTGTGCCGCATTGAGCGTTTGAGGGCCTGTTAAAACATGGTCCGCCACGGATTTAATGGTGTTGTAGAGATTATTAATACCGCTAACCGTAGAATAGGCGGGATCAAATTCCGCCGGTTCATTATTGATACAGGCAGCTCCAGTCATGGTATTGCAGCCATAATTATCAAGTCGACCAATGCCGCTCAGATAGGTTTCTATGGAGGATTCTGCTGCCGCGGAATTAATGGAAATTGCTGATTCTGAAGCACCCGAAACACCTGACGCATTGGAATTTGCGCCATTAAAATTGACATTGGGACCGGGCAGGACAATCGCTCCGGGAAAACTCGGCAATTTGAAAGGCTGAACAATTATCTGTGTGACAGCCAGAGAGTTATCATTGGTCACACGGCCAATGGATGTCAGCGTTACACGATCATCAGCATCCGTCGCTGAGGTCACGGATTCCGACGCTGTCGCTGCATTCGTCAGGTAAACACGATACGTGCCGGCTCCAAACGTCGTATCTGAAATATAAGGAGTGTCATCTGAAACAAACACGCCACCGGAATAAAAATTTGTAAAATTATCGCTGTTCGAAAGCACACCATTAGAACCTACACGGGCGGCCAATAATTGGCTCATTGTAGAACCACCGGCGATGTTAATACGCAGTTGGTCTCTGGCATTTTCGAGACCAGCTTCGGCAATGTAAAAAGCCTGTGAGCCACTCCGGTAGTTACTGCTAATTTTCATATCGGTGGTCGTCATATTTAGAGCGGTAAAGCCAACCAAAACCAATACGGCAAGCAGCATGACGGCGATAATCAGAACCATGCCTTTTTCATTATTTATTTTTTTCAGCGATTGCGAATATTTCATATAATGACCTCGCCGGATTTTTTTACTGTCCATGTTTTTTTACTATAAGGAGCTTCATTATTGCGCTTGTTCTTTACTCTTATAAGCCCAGATTTCGAGGCGTTACGTTGGATTTTAACGTAATGTAGCGATAATTGCCCGTATTCTGATCCACGTTTGCCGTCCTGGCTGTGATAACAATCTGAATGCTGCGAATAAGAGACAGGTCCGTTGTGGACGATCCATCAGCTTTAAGATAAGTAAAAGCAAGAGCGGGTTCGGTGCCGGATGGATATATATTTTCCACAACGGGTTGGTGTGTTCCTCCGTTAGATGAGCGGCCCAGCACCTGTACCCCACTAGCTGCGGATGTATATAAATCATAGGTTATATTTTCATTTGATCCCGATGATGTGATAGAGCCGCTGTTATCCAAGTCTGCAGAAAAACTGATGGTATTAGCGTTGGCCGCAGTAATACCGACGCAAGGCGTATTGGTTGCCATTGTTGTGCCAACACATCTGGGAAGAGAGCTTGTTGCGCCATATCCGGCCATCATGATTTCCCTGGTCATCATCTCCATGGCCATTTTTGCGTTATCCTGCATGACCGCTATCTGCTCCTGCTTACTTAATTCTTTGTTTTGCAAATTAAACACCGAATAGACGGCAGCCAGCAATACAAGCCCCACGACCATCGCAATCATCAACTCGATCAGCGTAAAACCTTTTGGCGAAAATTTCCTGCAATTCATAATCATATCTTCGCTCTTCCATTTATCATTTAGTAATGATTGTATCTAACGTGACATAATGGTAATTACCCTGCCATTGCCAGCGGACTTGCATAGCGATATTCTTTTTTTTATCCGGGCAGTCACCAGTCCCACTGCCGGTACAGCAGGGTAATGGCGCCGCTGATCCCGTGCAAAAACTGTTACCGGTAATCGTGGTTACCGTCTGTTGTCTTTCATAGCCGGGAAAACCTGTGATGCTTGTCTCCGTTAAATTAACGATATTGTCGAAGTTAGTCTGGGCTTGATTTTTCACAGCCTCCATTTGGTCCTTTGCCAGTGTCGTAGCCGTGTTCCTCATCTTATTTAAAGAATTTCCTTTAATAACCATGACCGTGACGGATACCAGGGACAAAATCGCAACCGTCAGAATCAACATGGCGATCAGAATTTCAAGAAGGGTAAAACCCTTATCCTGATTGATATTCATGATACTATTTTTTGTTTTTTTCATATCTTTCCCGTCATTCTATCCTTACATGGCCATTCATGCTGATATCGATGGTTTTGGTCTTTGACAACGACGAACTGGTTACAATGATTTTTCCCATAGTGCCGTTCCCATTGGGGGTAAAAATGGGATTAAATCCAGAGGGTGCCGGTGCAAACGTCACATCAGCATAGTCAGGATGAATGCTTTTAGTCGGACCTGTTTCACCTGTATCAACGTCGCTGTTTCCATTTAAACCACGAATAATACTATAGGAATTGTTGGTTAATAATTTAACGATCACTTTGTTGTTCTGACTGACGGCCTGCTGTCTGGCATTCATCAAATCAACATACAACTGCATGGTTGCCCCGCTCAGCCTTCGGGACTTCAAATAGTCCATAAAATTGGGCGCGGCAATACCGACCATGATACCGATAATGGCTATGACAATCATGATCTCAATGATCGTAAAACCGCCGACCGAGCTTTTTTTCATTACAACACCTGAGATATCCTCTTTAATCCGTTATTGAAAAAGCAAATTATATGCCAGCCATGAAGCGCTGCACCGGTTGAAGTTCAAATATCACATTTGATGGCATATATTACGGTCTAAACCATCTTTTGTCAACGCCTATCGGGACTTAAATACACGACGGCTGATTGGTCATTTACACAGATTAACGGCGCTTTTCACCCTTCCCGTTAAGAGCGGACAATCAGAAATCTCATGAACGCGTCGCCCCAGAACATCCAGGCGACGGCCGCCGCCGACAAAAACGGACCGAAAGGAACGGCGTATTTCATGTCCTGCTTTTTAATAATCATCGCCGTAATGCCAACTATTGCCCCGGAAAAAGAACTGAATAAAAGAACAAAAAAAGGTTTATCTTGTATCGGCAGATGT
>JQOA01000048.1:0-178 GCA_000753945.1 Smithella sp. D17
GTTCACGATTTGAGTTCCATCGGCATGAAGGTGTTTCCCGTGGTTATCCTTGGCGGGCTGGATAGTATCGGCGGCGCGATTATCGGCGGAATTATCATCGGGCTTCTGGAGACATTTACCGCCGGATACTTGTCGACATCTTTACGCGATGTTGTTCCTTATATTGTTTTAGTATTTA
>JQOA01000048.1:247-1022 GCA_000753945.1 Smithella sp. D17
ATGAGGAAATTATCTTTTCATCCCTGCGGCAATTACCGTGAGACCTACAAGCAGGAATTAAATATTTTCGAGACGGATTTCGGTCGTTTCTGGCTGATTATTTTTCTGGCATTTTTTTTCTTTGTCGCTCCTTTTGTTTTAAGTCCGTACATGCTCTATATTCTGAATACGATCGGTATCGCCGCCATTGCCGCCATCGGGCTTAATATTTTAATCGGTTACACCGGGCAGCTTTCTCTGGGACACGGCGCCTTTTTTGGCGTGGGCGCTTACGCCGCGGCGATTCTGGCTACAAGACTGGGAATGGGATTTTACATAGCAATTCCTGCGGCGGGCATTATTACCGCTCTCATCGGTATGATTTTCGGCATACCGTCAGGAAGATTGAAAGGTCTTTATCTGACAATCGCCACACTGGCCGGACAATTTATCATCGAGTACGTTTTGATCCAGTGGGACAGTCTAACGAAAGGCACAATGGGTATTACTCTTCCTTCGCCGCAAATCATGAATTGGCAGATAGCAGGAGACAAGGCATTTTTTTTCCTGATTTTCGTCAGCCTTGTTTTGATGACCTGGTTCGCGGTAAATATCATCAGGAGCAAATACGGGCGGGCTTTTATAGCCATTCGCGATAATGACCGCGCTGCGGAAGGTATGGGTATCCCGATTTTCAAATACAAACTGCTTTCGTTCGGCATCAGTTCTTTTTACGCGGGATTTGCCGGAGCTCTCTGGGCTTATTATATGGTCAGCATTACGACAGAACCGTTCA
>JQOA01000049.1 GCA_000753945.1 Smithella sp. D17
AATCAATGAAGTAATTGAGCTGGCCGGGTGCCGTAATGTTTCCGGTCATGATACCGCCCGCTATCCCATCTACAGCGCGGAAGGCATCATGGGAACATCGCCGGAAATAATTATTTTTGCGCCGATGGTCAATGATAAAAATTTTGCGGCAGTAAAAAGATTCTGGCAAAATTTAGGAGAAATATCCGCTGTAAAAAACAGTAAAATTTATCCGATGGATGCGGACTTAATTAACAGGGCCTCGCCGCGCATTTTTGATGCCATCGAAATAATGGCGCACATTTTTCATCCGGATATAAAATATCACCGATAATGAATTCATGCTGTGCCGTTTGTCACAGCATTATTTAGAAGGACACGAAAGTTATAATATAAAGGAAAACCATGAATTATCCAACTATCCCGATGATCGACACAGATGCTGCCCAAAAGGCGGAAGCAAGACAAAACAACTTAACCAAACCGGCCAGGAGCTTAGGCCGGCTGGAGGATATTTCCATCCAATTGGCCGGAATGAAAGCCGATCCAAGTCCCACCGTTTCCCGCAAAGCGGTGATTGTTATGGCTGCGGACCATGGCGTTGCCCTGGAAGGCGTCAGTGCCTTTCCTCCTGCAGTCACACAGCAGATGGTGCTGAATTTTTTGCACGGCGGCGCCGCTATCAATGTACTGGCGCGTCAGGCCGGGGCCGGCGTGACCATTGTAGATATCGGTGTTGCCTCCGATTTTGATCCATCTTTGTCCGGTTTGCTGCACCGCAAAGTAGCCCACGGGACGCGCAATATGGCCAAGGGTCCGGCCATGACCCGTGCCGAGGCCGAAAAAGCGCTGGTCTGTGGCATGGATGTCCTGGCACAAGTAGCTGAAAAAGGTATCGACTTAATTGCTACAGGCGATATGGGCATAGGCAACACTACGCCATCATCGGCAATTGCGGCTGTGATGACCGGGTTGCCGGTGGCCAAAGTAACCGGACGCGGCACTGGAGTGGATGATGACGGCCTGGCGCACAAGATCAAAGTGATAGAGCAGGCCATTGCTTTGAACAAACCTGATCCGAAAGACGCATTGGATGTGCTCTGTAAAGTCGGTGGTTTGGAAATTGCGGGTCTGGCCGGTGTGATGATTGCCGCCGCGTCGCGTCGCATTCCTGTCGTGGTGGATGGGTTTATTTCTACTGCTGCTGCCATGATCGCGGCCGGTCTGGTGCCGGATGTACGTAAATATCTGTTTGGTTCGCATAAGTCTGTGGAAATCGGTCACCATGTCATGCATAAACACCTCGGTCTGGTTCCCTTGATTGATCTTAACCTGCGCCTGGGAGAAGGAACAGGTGCTGTGCTTGCTTTTCACCTGATCGAAGCCGCGTCCCGCATCCTGAGGGAAATGGCGACATTTGCTGAAGCGGGTGTGAGCGATAAAGAATAGGGGGAATATGCGTAACCTGCGTACTGCTTTTGGTTTACTGACAACGCTGCCTTTCGGAATGCCGGAAGATTGGCGACCCGGTGATAGTGGCCGGGCCGGTATATGGTATCCGATGGTGGGTATTGTTGTGGGTGGGTTGACCTGGTTGTCCTGGCGAGTGTTCATTCTGTATTTCCCGCCGCTGATTGCCGGCGTTCTGACTTTGGTGGTATGGGTCGTTTTAACCGGTGGGCTTCATCTCGATGGCCTGGCCGACTGTTGTGACGGCTTATTAGTTTCGGCAACACCGGAAAAAAGACTGGATATCATGAAAGACCCGCATCTGGGTGCCTTTGGCGGAATTGGACTGTTGCTCGTATTGTTCTCCAAAGCAGCGGCGTTGAGCTCGCTTACGCCTTCTGCCGGTTTAGGCATTATTCTGGCTGCGACACTAAGCCGCTGGTTTATACTGCCTGCCGGATTGCTGCCGCTGGCGCACCCCGGCGGTATGGGCGCCGATTTTGCCTCCGGACTCAAACGCAGCGCCATTTTCATCACGGCAATTTTACCGCTCGGGCTTGCTTTTCTGCTGGGAGCACAAGGTATTTATGCCGTGCCGGTTGCTCTATTTGCTGCGATTGCTGTTTTGGGATTGGCAATAATGCGCATTAATGGTGTCAGCGGTGACGTATTCGGCATGCTGGTTGAAGTAACGGAAACGTCTGTTTTGTTGACCTTCACCTTGTAGGAGTGAAATGAACCAATATCCTTTTCGTCTGGGCACAACTTCCTATATTATTCCGGCGGAGATTTTACCCAATGTTCGATACCTGGCGGGGAAAGTGCAAGATGTGGAACTGGTTCTGTTTGAAGTTGAAGAAGGTTCAGGCAATCTGCCCAACCGTAAACAGATTGCGGAACTATGCAATATAGCTGCCGATAATGATCTGACTTATACTGTCCACCTGCCGCTGGATTTGCGATTGGCAGACGATGGTTCGCCACTCCATACTTCACTCGAAAAAGCTAAGCGCGTGATTGACTGTACCCGGAAATTGGATCCATGGGCTTACGTTTTGCACCTGGATGGGAAATCTGTTCGTGGCGGTGCCGTAACTAAAGTCATGCAGCATTGGCAGGATAATGCCGTGCGATCGCTGGAAATTGTTGGAAATTGGGCAGGCGATGTGAAGAAACTGGCTGTTGAAAACATAGAGGGATATCCATTGAATTTCTATGAGCCGGTATTGGAAAAGATTGCGGTCAGCCGCGCAGTTGATATAGGTCACCTCTGGCTTGATCATAATGATCCTGTTGCGTATTTACGCAAAGCCCTGCCGCGCACAAGTGTTATTCACGTTCACGGCATCGACGGGCGTGATCACAAATCTCTGAAACATGTGCCGACTGAAAAATTGCATGCCGTATTCGATGAACTTGTACGCGCCAAATATCAAGGTGTCTTGACTATAGAGGTATTTTCCGAAGATGATTTTCTAACATCATGTGCGGCAATAAAAGCAATTATGCACTGGAAAGGTAAGTATGTATGAATCCTGAAATCCCCGTAAGCGGAATAACTCTCATTTTAGGCGGCGCTCGCAGTGGAAAAAGCTCATTTGCCGAAAATATTGCGCGCGAAACAGGGAACGCCGTTCTTTTTATTGCCACGGCCACAGCCGACGATAACGAAATGGCTGAGCGTATTCGCCAACATCAGGCTTCGCGGCCTGCCGGATGGCAAACTTTAGAAATTCCTTACAATCTTGGTAATCACCTTGCCTCTCCAGTTACACCTGTTGTGATTGTAGATTGCATCACTTTGCTGGTTAGCAATATACTCATATCGTTGCCGGAAAATACTCCCGACGAAGTTGTCCTGGATAAAATCTGTACAGAGATTGATGAACTTATTGCAGCACAGGCAAGACTTGGCGGACAATGGTTGATCGTTTCCAACGAAGTGGGCTTGGGCCTTGTTCCACCTTATCCATTGGGTCGCGTTTACCGTGATGCGCTTGGCCGGGCAAATCAAGCGCTGGCGAGCGCCGCGGAGCGAGTTATTTTTATGGTTGCCGGAATTCCGATGGTGGTCAAATAGCAGCTATACATAGCGGCATAAATAATTGCGCATAGCATGCATTTGTGTTATCCTT
>JQOA01000050.1 GCA_000753945.1 Smithella sp. D17
AAAATGAGAGAGTAAAAAAATGTCCAATGAATTAAAAGAATTTCCTTTGTTTAAATCACTGTGGTTGAAGATTAAGGAACCGGATAAGACAGCATTGATTATTGTCAACGATGATGGAAGTGACGAGCACATAACCTATGCCGGGCTTTTTGAAAATACCAACAGGATTTCGCGATCTCTCATCAAAGCCGGAATAGGCGAGGGCGATACTTTTGCCATCGTAATGAGAAATCATCCGGAATTTCTCTACTGCCTGTCCGCGGCGCTGTCGCTGGGCGCGATGGTTGTGCCCATTGATCCCCGTTCCAGAGGTGCGAAGCTTTCCTTCCAGATAAAGAATACCAGGTGCAAGGGAATTATCGTCTCCGATGAATTCATCGGCAGTATCAAAGAGATTGAAAACGATATCCGGGATGTTCCTGTCGTCGGAGTTGCCTATAAAAAACATCATAAAATTCCCGTGAATTCCGCGTATCCGGTATTGAATGAAATATTGGAGAAAGAAAGCGGTTCATTGCCGGACAAGGCCCTGCCGATGAATTTGAAGCGTCCGGTGCAGATCATTCATACATCGGGCACGACAGGCGATCCCAAAGGGGTTATGCTCCGGGGCCAGCGCTTGAGGGATTCCGCTTTGTTGGGAAAGATAATTTACAAATACAGGGATGATGACATTCTATACAACGGTCTTTCCATGACGCATGGCAATTGTCAATCCGTCACTCTGTTTCCGGCTTTGTCCAAAGGCATCACCGCCGTCATCGGAGAGAAATTTACCAAAAGCCGGATCTGGGATATCTGCCGCAAATACGGCTGCACTTCTTTTTCATCGCTTGGCGGCATGATGGCCGGAATTTATAATGAGCCGCCCAAACCCGATGACGCGGATAACCCGGTGCGCGTAGTTATAAGCGCGGGAACACCGGCGGCCATCTGGGAGGATTTTGAGAAACGCTTTAATGTTAAAATACATGAGTGGTACGCGGCGGTAGAAGGAGGCCTGGCGCATAATCCGCCGGGGAAGGGTCCTGTGGGCTCATTCGGCAAGCCGAATTTCCTGATGTATCGTATGAAAATAGTTGATGAAAACGATAAGGAAGCCGGGCCGTTCGTCAAGGGAGAACTCATCAGCAAGATGACGTTTCGTCCGACAAAGGTGGATTACTTCGGGAAGAAGAAAGAGTCCGATGAGAAAACAAAAGGCGGATGGCTGCGCAGCGGCGACATTTGTCACAAAGACGATAAAGGTTTTCTTTTCTTCGATTTTCGCAAAGGAGGCGGCTTGCGCAGGCAGGGCGATTTTATCCAGCCTGATTATGTCGAGAAAATAATCGGGGAGCATGAAAGTGTTTCCGAGGTCTGTGTCTACGGAGTTCCGGCATCATCGGGAGCGCCCGGTGAAAGCGATCTGGTGGCTGCGGTTGCGCCTTTCCCCGGTAAAAAAATAGATGTGGATTCATTGAGCGCTCTTTGCGTAAAGAAACTTGAACGCAATTCCGTTCCATCGTATTTTCAGATCGTCGATGACATTCCGAAAACGATCACGGAAAAAGCTTTGGACAGGATTCTTAGAGAGCAATTCCGGCCGGACGCGCCCAATGTTGTGGATGTTCAAAAATTGACATCCGGGAAATCCCGGTAGAGCGGCAGAAAAGAGTGATTACCGAAGAAGAAACGCATGGTATAAAGTTTGTCCTCATAGAAATTCTGTTCATTGGATTTGAAGCCTTTTTTTATTGCCTCGCGCACGGCCAGTCCCTGTTTAAGCCACTGCCAGGCAATGCCGATGATGCTGAAAGCTTCCAGATAAAGGGTGGCGTCCGCCAGAAATAAATCCGGCGAGCCCTTGGCGGCTATGCCCATCAGGTGCGCGGTCACCTTCTTCAGGTTTTCGACTGCTCCAATAAGTTCCTTGGCCAAAGGCATCAGTTCGGAATCTTCCGTGGCGGCCAGTATGGTCTTGTTTATTTCTTCCAGCAAACAGGTGAAGGCCTTGCCCTTTTGCATGGTCACCTTACGGCCCAGCAGATCCATTCCCTGTATGCTGGTGGTTCCTTCGTGAATGGGGTGGATGCGGACATCGCGGTAGAATTGCTCCGGGGGAAATTCGTCGCAGTACCCGTATCTGCCAAGGCATTGCAGTCCCTGGCTTACGGAGTGTATGCCCATCACAATGTATGGCCCGTCATTGAAGAGGATTATCGGGGGAAGAGAGACACTCTTAAATTTTAAATTATTATCCAAACAGCTTGAAAAAATAATTGACATACAAACGAAACTTTCTTATAAGTTTCTTCAAGAAATTAATATCCTGTCAAACAATGTCCCATCGAATATCAAAATATAGTGCCAAAGGAGGAAAGAAACCATGGGTGTCAAGTCTAGCAAAGCAGTAATTTCCAAACCCAAAGGCAAAGGGCAGTTCGCGACCATTCATAAGTGTGCGGATATCAAGGCCGCTATCAGCAGAGAGCTAAAGCTTCACATCAAGGAAACCTCTCTTCGCACCCGATTGCTGGAAGCGCTCAGCGGTGAGGTAGCTTACAACACCGGTGGTGGCGGCGGCGGAATCGGCGTAGCTTAGAGGACCAGATCGCCTAACGTCAGGCGGAGGAAATTATTGCGCACACTTTTTGAATCGATCGGGGTGTATCCGCATACTTGTGTGTGGGAGATCACTTCCCGTTGTAATTTGCAGTGCATTCACTGTGCATCGGGCCTCGGTCCGGTTGCGAGTCGCGGCGTTGAACTGACGACTGAACGCGCCTTGCAGTTAGCGGATGAACTGGCGGATTTGGGATGTAAATATGTGGCCCTCTCCGGCGGGGAAGCTCTTCTGCGCGCCGATTGGCCGCAGCTTGCCGGTAAAATCAAAAGTCGCAATGTAGATGTGGGCATGATCAGTAATGGTCTCCTCATCAGGGAATCCGTGGTGAAAACCATGGTAGAGAATGGTGTATCCATCCTGGCGATTTCCATTGACGGGCTCCAAAATACTCATGATTTTATTCGTGCAAAAAAGGGTTGTTTCAACGCGGCGGTGAGTGCCCTGCGGCTGGCGTCTGCGGCAGGAATACGCACTCATGCCATTACTCATGTAAACCGGATGAATCGCGGCGAGCTGGAGGCCATGCATGACCAACTCGAGAATCTGGGCGTAAAAACCTGGCTCGTTCAGCTTTCGGCGCCCATGGGTCGAATGAGTGAGCGCAGAGATCTCATTCTGGATGCTTCAGAACTGCGCCCATTTGCCGAATGGTTATCGGCCACGAAGGAACGAAGCCGAATGTATATTGCCATAGGCGACAACGTCGGCTATTACACGGAATTGGAACCATCGCTGCGACGCAAGGGACCTGATAATCCTTTGCCCTTCTGGTGCGGCTGTTCAGCCGGATTCCTGACCATCGGAATCGAGGCAAACGGCAATGTCAAAGGATGTCTCTCCCTGCAATCTGAAAAATACGTCGAAGGCAACGTTCTCGAACGGCCGCTAAGAGAAATTTGGGAAGCGCCGGGGGCCTTCGCCTATACGCGATGTTTCGACCCATCCCAACTACATGATTCCTGCAAAGGGTGTGATTATGGCGAGGTATGCCGCGGCGGATGCACTTTTATGTCCGTTGCCCTGACCGGACGTCCTCACGGAAATCCTCACTGCCTCTACCGGTTATCATGCGCGACTTGAGATTGCTCCTCCTTTTCCCGCCGTTTGCCGATTCAACACAACCTGGCGCCGGGTTGCCAAGTCTTGCCGCGGCCATACAGGATTGCGGCATTGGGATTAAACTCTGGGATTTGAATCTGGACGCCTGGGAGTATCTGCTCAATCCGAAGCGGCAACACGCCTGGCTCATTCGGGCCAAGCGTTCCCTTGCACGGTTAGATCGATGTCCGGCACTCAATACAAAGGAATCGGATAAATACTTGGCGCTCGCCGATGGCGTCCTGCGCGGAACCTCTGCCGTTGATCATCTGAATAAAGCTATTGATGTGATGCGCTCTCCGGCGTTTTTTTCCGCGAAGGATTACGCTCCGGCAATGAATGCTATTGAAGGTGCGCTTGCGCTGGTATCGGCCATTTATCATCCCTCCCGTTTGGAATGGGGACGCTTCTGGTCTGCTTGCCGTCTTGATTCCAGCCGGGAAATCGTCCGTGAGATTTTCCGCTCTGCAAGTAATCCGTTTATTGCCTTCAGCCGTGAGATTTTTGCGCCAAGGCTNNCAAAGATCGTAGGAATCTCGGTGACCTATCTTGATCAAATTGTTCCGGCACTTACCCTTGCTGCCGAATGCAAAAAAATCCTGCCGGATACATTGGTTGTTCTCGGAGGTCAGATCGTAAGCCTGTGGGGAGAAGATATCACGGTTCAAAACAAACTCTGGCGGTATGTTGACGCCTTTGTCCCGGGAGAAGGTGAAGCGCCGCTGCACGATATTGTGACCAGACATATACAGGGTATAAACTTGGAAGGCATTCCGAATGTTGTTCTGCCTCCGGGACGAACCGGGCAAAAATCAGCTTGGAGTCCGGTTTCGCGGCCCAGGACAATGGCTAACCTTCCATGCCCGGACTATAGCGGACTTCCCCTGGAACGGTATTTTTCTCCTGAGCCTGTCCTTACCCTTTCCGCGTCGCGCGGATGCTATTGGGGACGCTGTGCCTTTTGTGCTGTTTCTCCGGCTTTTCGGGATGGATTCCGCGTCAGGCCGGCCCGGCAGGTGATCGCTGATCTTGCGATGCTTATGAGACGCCATGGGGCAAGGCTCTTCAACTTTGGAGATGATGCCTTGCCGCGTTCGTTTGTAAAGGGCCTGGCCACGGGTGCCAGTGTGCTTCCTCAAGGCGCTATGTGGCAGGCGGAAGCACGCTGGGATGCGCTTCCACGCCCGGAATGGGCGCATCGGCTCGCGAAGACAGGCGCCCGAAATCTTATCTTCGGGCTCGAGTCGGGTTCCGGCGAGGTTCTCCGCAAAATGAATAAAGGAGGAACTGTTCCACAGGCAAGGAGAGTGATCAAGGCATGTCAAGATGCGGGCATCGGTCTTAATCTTCAGTGTTTTCTGGGTTTCCCCGGTGAGACGCGGGCGCAGGCGGCCTCGACAATCTCCTTTCTGAATGAGGTGGCTGGACCCAAGACGACCGTGTCTTGCGGAATATTTGAACTTCAGAAAGGCTCGGCCATTTGGCGGCAACCGCAGGCATATGGCCTACGGTTGATTAAAACTGAAAAAGAGAGCGATCTTCCTGTGCGCTGTGAATACAAACCATGTTCGGGGAAGGATTGGCAAGCAGGGATGATTTCCCGTTTGGTGAAAAATGCTGATTCACGCGTGCCGCAGCTGCGCTGTGGTATCAATGCTCACGCCCTCATCTTCCTGGCCAGCGATTACCCGGCTTTCGTTCAGAAATCGGTTCCCTCCCGTATTCCGGCTGAACCGTTGAGACTGGCGGAGGGTGTTACATGGCGGGTATTTCATTGGGACCCGGACTCATTGCGGAAGGGAAGGGCGCCAAAGAAAAAAGACGGTTGTCTCGTTTATACTTTACGGCAGGGACGTGTGCTGTCTCTGGGCGCTTTGGCCGCAACGATGCTGCGCTATGCCGATGGAAGCACACGATTAAGCGATCTTTTTCCAGCATTGACATATCAAGAACGCCGCCGGGTAAGAAGCGCACTCCGGTCAATGGTGTTACAAGGAATACTTGCCGCGGCAGACTGAATAAGGATTATCTTTGCAGGAGACGAAGATGTCCATATCGAACCGGTGGATTTTAATTGATTTTACAATGTTGTTTGGTACGGAAAATATTATTCCGCATTTGATCATGGTGTCCTTACTGGCTGCACTGATTGCCATAACTCTTTTTACAGTTATCGCCATGGATTATCCGTTTACAGGAGATATCAGTATCACGCCTGATGTTTTTAAAAATATTCTTTCATCATTGATGACTTCGTAAAAATGGGTGAAATTCTGCTTCGCTTTCGGAATTGGAGTCACTAATCCCGATAAATTCCGTTATCGGGATAATTCGTCCAGCAAATTTCAGTGCGCTCCACTTCTGAAATTTGGGACTCATTAAAAGCCCCCCGAAGAAGTATATCTCTTGCGAGGGGCTAACGAGATCCGCATATGCCGTCTTGTCTTTTACTGGAGTCCATCATTTGAATTCTTGGTCTTTTAAGGGTGATAATCACCACTAAGACTCTGTGTGTTAATATTTGTTAACTTCCAGTAGAATGGACGCAATACGTGCATCGCAGAATCTCGATTGCATAATCTCTTATATGCATATCTTTATTATTTACAAATTTAACTAAAAGAGTTATCTACTTAGCCAGCATTAACAACCCTCAAAAGAAGCCTTACTTTAAACTGATGCAGAATAAGGGAGCCAATGCCGTTAAGCTGGAATGAAATTAAAACACGCGCACTTGCATTTTCCAAGGAATGGCAGAACGAAACCTCCGAAGATGCCGAAGCCAAAACCTTCTGGGATGGTTTTTTCAATATTTATGGCGTTCCCCGCAGACGAGTCGCCACTTTTGAAGAACCGGTCAAAAAACTCGGTGAAAAATACGGCTATATTGATCTGTTCTGGAAAGGCGTCCTGATTGTCGAGCACAAATCACGCGGAAAAAGTTTGGATTCGGCCTACTCGCAGGCGCTGGATTATTTTCCGGGTCTCAGCAATCGCGACCTGCCTAAATATGTAATCGTTTCCGATTTCGCCCGCATAAGACTTTGTGATCTGGAAGAAAAAGAAGAACACGAATTCGACCTCAAGGATTTGCACAAAAACGTCCGCCTGTTCGGTTTTATCGCCGGTTACCAGACCCACAAAATTCAGGAGCAGGACCCCGTCAACATCAAAGCCGCGGAACAGATGGGCAAACTCCACGACCAGATGAAGGATGTAGGTTACAGCGGTCATCGGCTGGAGCTCTATTTGGTGCGGCTGCTTTTCTGCCTTTTTGCTGAAGACACCGGAATATTCGAACGCCAGCAGTTCAAAGATTATATTGAAGAGCGCACAAACGAGGATGGCTCGGACCTCGGCCATCATTTAAGCACCTTGTTTCAGGTCTTGAACACATCACCGGAAAAGCGCCTGAAAAATCTCGACGAACAGCTTGCCACTTTTAATTATATCAACGGCAAACTCTTTGAAGAGATGCTGCCGACAGCCGGTTTTGACTCCGCCATGCGGCAGGCGCTGTTGGATTGTTGCGCGCTGGACTGGAGCAGAATTTCGCCCGCCATTTTCGGCTCACTCTTTCAGTCCATCATGGACAAGCAGGCGCGGCGCAACCTGGGCGCTCATTACACCAGTGAAGAAAACATTCTCAAGCTGATCAAGCCGTTATTCCTGGACGGGCTTCGGGAAGAATTTGAAAAAGTCAAACACAACAAAAACAGATTGCTGGAGTTTCACAAAAAACTGAGGATGCTGAATTTTCTCGACCCCGCCTGCGGCTGCGGCAACTTTCTGGTCATCGCCTATCGAGAACTCAGGCTGTTGGAGCTCGAAGTTTTGCGTGCATCAAAAATCTACCAAAGCGAGCTTAGTATTCACAGATTGATTAACCTCAACGTTGACCAGTTCTTCGGCATCGAGATTGAAGAATTCCCCGCGCAAATCGCGCAGGTGGCGCTGTGGCTGATGGATCACCAGATGAACCTGCTGGTCTCCGAAGAGTTCGGCCTCTACTTTGCCCGCATTCCGCTGGAAACAAGCGCGAAGATTGTCTGCGGCAATGCGCTCACCATAGACTGGGAAGAAGTTGTGCCCGCCCGGCATGTCAGTTACATCATGGGCAATCCGCCATTTGTGGGTGCGAAATTCATGAGCGATGATCAGCGCAAAGATGTCGCTCTTGTTTTCGGTAATATGAAAAATGCCGGTCTGCTTGATTATGTGGCGGCCTGGTATGTGAAGGCCGCTCGGATGATAAAAGAAACAAAGATTTGCTGCGCTTTTGTTTCCACCAATTCCATCACCCAGGGCGAACAGGTTGGTGTTTTGTGGAATTGGATGCTGGTGGAAGGCATGAAGATATTTTTCGCGCATCGCACTTTTCAATGGAACAACGAAGCGCGTGGCAAAGCGGCCGTGCATTGTGTGATTATCGGCTTTGCCCATTTTGATATTTCGCCCAAATGGTTGTTTGAATATGAACACATCAAAGGCGAACCACAAAAAATAAAAGCGCAAAACATTAATCCATATCTGGTGGATGCGCCGGATATAGTTTTAACAAACAGAAGTATCCCAATTTGTTCTTCGCCTGAAATCGGTATTGGCAATAAACCGATTGACGATGGTAATTATTTATTTACCGAGGAAGAAAAAAATGCGTTTCTTGAGAAAGAACCACAAGCGAAGCTGTATTTTCGCCGTTGGCTGGGAGCCGATGAATTTCTGAATGGATACCACCGTTATTGTCTTTGGCTTGGAGAATGTTCGCCTGCGGAATTGAAAAGAATGCCAGAAGTGATGAAGAGAATTGAGGCAGTAAAAGAATTTCGTGCAGCCAGTAAAAGCGCGCCGACAAGGAAAATAGCTGATACTCCTATGCGGTTTCATGTTGAGAATATGCCTTGTGATGAATATGTTTTAATTTCTCGTGTCTCTTCGGAGCGTAGACTTTATCTCCCTGTCGGTTATATTGACGCAAAAACACTGACAAGTGATTCTGCACTTATTCTTGTTGGTGCAAAACTATATCATTTTGGTATATTAACTTCTCTCATGCATAATGCCTGGATGCGCACGGTCTGTGGGCGCTTAAAGAGCGATTATAGATATTCGGCGGGCATAGTTTATAACAATTTCCCCTGGCCGGAAAATCCAACCGGGAAACAAAAGCAAGCTATTGAAGCCGCCGCGCAAGCTGTACTGGACGCCCGCGCGCAATTCCCCAATTCAACGCTGGCCGATCTCTACGATCCGCTGACCATGCCGCCGGTTTTACTCAAAGCTCATCAACACTTGGACAAGACGGTGGATGCTGCCTACGGCAAAACCAATTTTACAACCGAAGCCCAGCGCGTCGCGTTTTTATTTGAACTGTATCAAAAATACACTAGCCTCTTTGCGCCCGAAAAACCCAAACGCCGTGCGAAGAGTAGGGATTGATCCCCGATCAATCCGCAGAATAATGGCGCGTTCGGGGAATGCGCCCTGCAAAAATCGTCGGTTCGGCCAAGTCTTTTTGACTTGGCTCAACCAGGGTAATAAATAAGCTTGACAATACATCAATGTTGATGTATCTAAAAAATTAGATCGGAGGTATACTTGTATAACCTTTTATTCTATACAAATGCCCGGAGCGATTCGCCTATTGATGATTTCCTGGATAGTCTGGATAAGAAGTTGCGGGCTAAGGTGGCCGTGTACCTGTCGCTTCTGGAAGAGCACGGACCGCATCTTAGGAGACCCTATGCTGACATCGTCAGAAGGAAAATCAGGGAATTGAGAATACACCAAAGTTCGAATCAGTACCGTATTCTCTATTTCTTCCATTTGCGTGATCAAATTGTATTGGTACATGCTTTTTCTAAAAAAACGCAGCAACTGAAAGAGAAAGACATTGAGTTGGCAGAAAAACGCATGGAAGATTGGTTACAACGTTTTCCGACAGGAGTAACAACATGAAAAAAAGTAAAGTTCGTACATTTCAAAGCAGATTAAAAGAGGAAATGAAAGATCCGGAATTCAAAGCTCACTATAAAGAAGAGCGGCAAGCGCTGATGCTGGCGATGAAGATTGCGAAGTTGCGCGAAAAGAAAAGCTTGTCACAGTTGCAACTGGCAAAGCTCATGGGCACCAGCCAGCAGGCTATCTCCCGGCTTGAAAGCGGCGAGTACGATGGGTTTACGCTCAAGACTCTTGAAAAAATTGCCGCGGTAACCGGGACGCGCGTAGAGATAAAATTTGTTACGGCATAATGAAAATATTTGGGATACCCTCAGAGCTAAGGTCTGAAATTCTATTCGCATGGGGAAATCGGTGCCTCTAAAAGCGCATCAGCAACTGGATAAAGCCGTGGATGCCGCCTACGGCAAAACAAATTTTCAGACCGAAGCCCAGCGCGTCGCGTTTTTATTTGAAATCCCGACTTTGACAGCAAAAAAAATAATATTCAGTTAAA
>JQOA01000051.1 GCA_000753945.1 Smithella sp. D17
ATCTATCAGCCAAAGCATATTATGTGCCGAACACTATTGGGACATCCTATATTGTTTCCAAGGACGCCAAGTAAATACCTACGCTCATAAAAAAACCTTGACATCGTGTATCCAGTAGGCTACAACAAACTATGATTGAGATTCGAAAGACTGAGGCTTACGCCCGGTGGCTTGATGAGTTGCGTGACATTCGTGCTCGTGCGCGAGTGATGGCCAGGGTTGAACGACTTGCAGCAGGAAATCCGGGTGATGTTAAACCGGTCGGGGAAGGTGTCTCTGAATTACGCATTGATTACGGCCCCGGTTATCGGGTTTATTATACAATGCGAGGACGAACAGTTGTAATTTTGCTGGCTGGCGGCGACAAACGCACACAGGCCGCCGACATTAGAACTGCTCTACGTCTCGCACGCAACCTATAGGAGTAAACTATGAAAAAAACAACGACCACTCGCTACGATGTCGCAGAGCACCTCCGCACCCCGAAGGAAATGGCAGCTTATCTTGAAGCTTGTATTGAAGAGGCTGACGGCGATGCTGCATTTATTGCAAAAGCGCTGGGCGATATTGCCCGCGCCAAGGGCATGACACAGGTGGCCCGAGATGCCGGCCTGTCCCGCGAAAGTCTTTATAAAGCGCTTTCCGGCGAGCGCAGTCCCGGCTTCGATACCATCCTCAAGGTTGTAAATGCACTGGGATTGAAATTGCATGCCGAAGCGCTTCATGGATAATTATAAAATTCAGGCCGCACGATGCTCATGACAAAGATGCGTGATCAAACGCTCCTCCACATGGCGCCGTATATGGCCCATTGCTTTGCTGCAATTGCGATAATGACAGTAGCCTACCCAGCCGCGAACGGTGGCATTGACCTCCTTCACTATCCACTCAAGTGGCATAATCGTCCGACTTCTTGTCGTAAGATGGGTAACCCGGTCTTTGATGGCTTGCAGGGATTTCTTTGAAGGTTGGACCTGGGGATAATGCTTCCCCGTTTTCCTGCCTTTTCCCATCCCGATGCTGAATCCAGGGAATTTAAACTCATCTTAACGAGGCTACTTGTAGGTTCTCTTGCGTTACGGCCTGCTGCTTCGCCAATGGGAAACTTACGACCCCTTGTTACCAGGACGCCGCTCCCTTGAACTACCGGGGTGAATCGGACAATTCCCCGCACGGAACTGCAATCCGTTAGATAAACAATTGTTACTGCGTACGGACAGCATACTGGTTATTGTTCTTCCTCGGCCTTCCGCCTTTTCCTGGAACTGACAGCCTCTCTAGCTTACGCTCCAGCCGCTTAATAAAATGAATATTCCCCAACGGCCTGCCCGTCTGCTCATGCCGATGTATTAATAATTCATCTGCTTCACAAAAGAAGGTGTCCTGCCGACGATTGCCTCGCCGGGTGACATGATGAGGATATTTTGCTGCGACTACTCTTGCTATACGGCCCATGTTTATTGTCTATAACTATCATCACTGCTTGTCCAGAAATAACTAGTATGGTGTCCCCAGATTTTCTTCCCAGATTTTCTCCCGGGTCCCCAGATTTTCTCCCAGATTTTCTTGCCGGATTTCCTGCACCTTCCATCGCTCATTGAATCTGGCATACATTTCATCGAGTTTCTTTTGTTGTTGGGGAGAAAGTTCCGTTTTGATCTGGGCAATCCCGATGGAAATAATCTTCCGGGCTTCCGGCTGGTATTGCCGGCGTAGTTCCCGCAATCGTCCCTGAGTTTCAGTGACGGTTTTGGACACCGCTTTTTCCTGTGGGTCCGAAAGGTCCAGTCGGCGGGCGAGCATTGTCGTAAACAGCGTTGCCACGGCCGGCGTACCCCCTTGAAGCACGGTCATGACCCTATGACGGACATAGAGACCAGTGCCGGCTGCGCCGATAGAAACCCCGGCAAGAAAAATCAGGATACTACCCGTCCACAGTTTCCATTTTTTCATAGCAGACTCCTTTTATAGTCTGTGATCACGCCATTTCTTTCCGGGCTGCAAATCGCAACCCGGGGTCACAGCGGCAGCAAGATCATTGTCAGGGTGGCCAGGGGATCGTCACTAAAAAATTCCAGCATGAACTGCTCCGTTCCGATCCCTGTTTTAAAAGCGTAGAACGATATGACAAGAGCGAGCGAGCATACGACTGCGGCAAAACGCCAGACAAAAATCTGAGCCAAAGCAGGATAGCGATTATTGGTCAGCCCCAATGGTCCCTCTTCCCGCACCTGCGCCATCACCCGCGTATTCCATTCCGCGTCCGGCTCGATTTCAGGACGACTCCGATGCGCTGTGATAAGAGCGTTTTCCATCTTTATTACGCGATCATTGTTTTTGATCATCAGGCACCTCCCGCTAACATTGTTTCAATTCTTTTCCGCATCTTTTTTCGTGACCGGTGAATCCGGACTTTCACGTTAATCGAACTCCAGCCGAGAACTTCCGCGGCTTCTTTAATTGAAAGCCCCTCAAGATGCACCAGAGTGATAACCATCCTGTCTTCCGCAGAGAGATCGGCCAGTGCCCGCTGTAAAATCTCCTGCATCTCTTTTTGCGTTTCAGTATGGTCAAACGCATCTCTGGACGGAGCGGACACAACTTCATCAAGCCATCTCTGATGGTCCTCGGTCAAAGCGCTGATCGGTATTTCCGTGTTTCGGTAATGCAGTCTCCAGTAATCATAACAACGGTGAATCGCAATGCAGGCAAGCCATTTCTTGAACATCTTCCGCTCATCGTACTGCGGCAGCGACTTATAAACTGCAAGGAAAATTTCCTGAGAAAGGTCCGGGACCGCATCGGGAGGGAGAAGTCCGGAAACGATTTTAAAGACATACCCCCGATATCTGTTCAGGAGAACCTCAAAATCGTTGATTCGCCCGCTGAGGATACGGCCGATAATTTCCCCGTCTGTGATCTTGTCAGACCTGTCCGCAACGTGACTCGGTATCAAAGCCATACTCCGGTTGGTCAAAATGAAACCCGATCCTGCTCAAACTTCCATGCACTATACAAGCCGGACACAAGGCTAACGCTGACGAAAGTTGCGAAATTTCTCCCGCATTGTTTCTTTCGATTTTTCAAGTTCTTCCCGGGAAACATTGCCGTCATGATTCGTGTCAGTAGCTTCAAAACGTTTCTGCATGGCGGCGTGCCATTCCGCTTCGCTGATCAGGCCGTTACCATCAGTATCAGCCGTCTTGAATAACATGTCGACCGGTTTTCCCTGTCCCATTGCAAACGACCCGGGAAACAGGAGAGCGAAAAATAAAGTTGTCGCAAATGTTAGAGTGATTGCTTTCTGCCGGTATAAACGAATGCTGTGCATGAGTGGTTGTGCAGAATATTTCATTGGTCAGCTCCTGATGTTGTTACGGTTTTTGTCCAGGTCTTGGTCACCGGGTCCCATTGTCCCTCCGCTGAACGCGTTGCCGTGTTGCCTTGCGGACCGGTCACGGTAGTGTTTGAGTTATAGCCGTTCTCCGTTTTGGTGCCGGTAGTTTCACGGGTAGCAGTTTGTCCTTCAGGCCCAGTGGTTGTGACGTCTTTTGTCCAGGTCTTGGTCACCGGGTCCCATTGTCCCTCCGCTGAACGCGTTGCCGTGTTGCCTTGCGGACCGGTTGTCGTTGCGTTTCTGTTATAGCCGCCGTTGCCCGTCCGATTTCCCGTAATGCTTGTGGAGGAGGTTTTACCCTTGGGACCTGTACGCGCTCTATTTCTTTGCCAAGCCATGGCATCCATAGTTGCCCCCAGAAACATCAGGGTCACCATCATGATCACCAGATTCTGAAATAAACTGGTTCTACAAAACCTTTTCCGTCTCATCTTCTTTCTCCTTATTCTTAAAAGTAAGTTAATCAAACGTTACACTCAGGCAAGATCAAAATTCTTGGCTGAAATTTTCACCTTCTTCATAATCGGAGAAAGAACGGAAAAGGTTACATCTCACTCTAAAAAAATTTATTTATTAATGATGATAAACTCGAGGACTTAGCTTCATATTAAAAAATTCACCTTCCCAGATTTTTTATATCAAATATTTCTTAAACAGATGCAATTAGTTACCACCTATAAAAACATTTATCTATGAGAATTATTATGATTTTAAAAATCCAAAATCAGAAATCAGGGGCGAAGATTACACTATCCTTCACAGAACTTGGGTTAAATCCCGCAAGTTGTGTAGCTCACAACAACCCTGGAACACTCTTGTCACTTACCGGGAAAACATTTGAAAGACTACGGCAAGTTACTTTTTACCTGCAAATATAACGTTGCCATTGTAATAAGTTGTCTTTACATTAATCACACAAAAAAAGCGCCTCAAATTGAGGCGCTTTTTAATGATAATGTGAAATATTAAAAGCTTATCCGTCAAGCTTTTCTTCAGAAATCCGCATACTGTAGAATGAACGATATACGAAAACCAAGGCGATGACAAAGAAGATAGCCGACAGAGCATACTTCAAATTGACGTTCGTCATAGTCACCGCAATTTCCGTTGCCAGCAATCCGAACAGGGTCGTGAACTTGATGACCGGGTTCAAGGAAACCGAAGAGGTGTCTTTGAAGGGGTCGCCGACGGTGTCGCCGACAACGCTGGCTTCATGCAGCGGAGTGTTTTTCATCTTCAGATCGACTTCCACAATCTTCTTGCCGTTATCCCAGCAACCGCCGGCATTGGCCATGAACACCGCCTGGAACAGACCGAAGAAGGCGATACCGAACAGATAACCAATGAAGAAGTAGGGGTTAAAGAAGGCGAGCGCCAGACACATGAAGAAGATCACGATGAAAATATTGATCATACCCTTTTGCGCATACTGAGTACAAATCTGAACGACCTTCTTGGAGTCTTCAATCGAAGCTTCCTTCTTGTCCAGTTTGATGTTCTTCTTAATGTACACAACGGCCTCATAAGAGCCGGTGACAACTGCCTGTATGGAAGCGCCGGTAAACCAGTAAATGACGCAACCGCCCAGAAGCAAGCCCACAATGATATCCGGTTGGACCAGCGAAAGATTTTGAACAACATTGCCAAAGATACCTTCCAGCATAATGATGATACCAAACACCATGGTGGTGGCGCCGACAACGGCGGTGCCGATCAACACAGGCTTGGCTGTTGCTTTAAAGGTATTGCCCGCACCGTCGGCAGATTCCAGGAAGTGCTTGGCCAGTTCAAAGTCAGGTTCTTTCCCGTATTCTTTTTTCACAACGGCTTTTGCGTCGGGACGTGATTCAATCATCGACAGTTCGTAAATCGACTGAGCGTTGTCCGAAACAGGACCAAAACTGTCCACAGCGATGGTTATGGGGCCCATGCCCATGAAACCGAAAGCCACCAGACCGAAGGCAAACACCGGCGCCGCAAAGGTAAAGGCCGGAGGCATCAGAGCGGTGATAGATGAAACACCCGAGACCAGGTAAGCGACGTACATCAAACCCGCAATAACCAGGCCTAACCAGAAACCGGAGAAGTTACCGGCAACCAATCCCGAAAGAATGTTCAGGGAAGCACCGCCCTGTTTAGAAGCGTTCACAACTTCTTCGCAGTGACGGGAAGAGGTACTGGTGAATATCTTGGTGAATTCCGGAATCAATGCACCGGCGAGGTTTCCGCAACTGATGATGATGGACAGCGCCCACCACAGACTTGTATAGGGGGCAGCCAGATCGCCCAAGAGGTAATAACTGGCAACAAATGTTACGACGATGCACAGGATGGAGGTAATCCATACCAGATTGGTTAACGGATGTTCAAAGTTAAATTCTTTTTTCCCGGCGAAGGCGGCTTTGCTGATACCGTTATTGACGAAATAAGAAAGAAGAGCCGTCAGGATCATAAGGATTCTCATGGCGAAAATCCAGATAATCAATTTGCCGCCCATTACGGGGTTTTGGGCCAAAGCCAGTGCCAGGAAGGTAATCAGCGCGACACCGGTAACACCGTAAGTTTCAAAACCGTCCGCCGTGGGGCCAACGCTGTCACCCGCGTTGTCACCGGTACAGTCGGCGATAACACCGGGATTTTTGGGATCGTCTTCCGGAAGATGGAAAACGATTTTCATCAGGTCGGAACCGATATCGGCAATCTTCGTGAAGATACCGCCGCAGATACGCAGGGCGGAAGCGCCCAGGGATTCACCGATAGCAAAACCGACGAAGCAGGGACCGGCCAATTCCTTCGGAATGTAGGCCAGGATGATGAGCATGAAGAACAATTCGATGCTGACCAGCAGAAGGCCAACGCTCATACCGGAACGCAGACAGATGTTCACGATGTTTAAAGGCTCGCCACTCATGGAAGAAAAAGCGGCGCGGGAATTGGCGACGGTATTAATGCGAATTCCAAACCAGGCCACACCATAAGAACCCAGAATACCTACAATCGAGCAGATCAGAATGATGATAACATCTGATACAGCTTTTGACTGCAAAACACCAAAGTAATAGATCATACAAATGGCGATCAGAGCCCACAAAGCGATCAGGAACTTGCCCTGCTGAAAAAGATAGGTCTTGCAGGTTTCCCAAATGGTCTGGGAAACATCCAGCATCGCCTTGTGCGCCGGCAGGTTCTTGGTTTGCACATACTGCATCACACCGAAAGCCATACCGATCAGGCAGATAAACAATCCAACATTAAGGATTGTCATTCCCGACAGGGTTCCGCCCATAAATGTAACTTGGGCCAAATCCGGCAAATTGATGTCTGCCTCACCGGCAAATGCCGCGCCGGCCATGAGCAGAAACATCAAAGTGCTCAGTAAAAACGTACCGATACTTCTTGTCTTCTTAAACATTAACTATTCCTCCTTTTTAAATTACTTATATTTTTACATGGTATTTAGCCATAGCTTGCTGCATACCTGATGTAACAATATCAGCAGCTGCTCGGGCAGCTAATTGAATAATTGATTCCAGCAACGCTGAATCTTCCGTTTCAAATTTCTCCAAAACATAACTTTCAACACGGGATTTATCGGCAGGTTTGCCTATACCCAGCCTTATCCTCATAAAATCACCGGATCCGAGGCATGTAGCGATAGATATCAAACCTTTATGACCGGCATTTCCGCCAGCAGTCTTGAGACGAACCGTGCCAAAAGGCAAATCAAGATCATCGTGAATTACTATTAACTTATTCACATCCCCTTTAAAGTAGGCCAGTAGTCTTCTTACCGCATTACCACTTAAGTTCATGTATGTTTGAGGCATCGCCAAAATTACATTTTCCCCGGCAATTTTACCTCTATTCCAAAGAGCGTCAAAACTTTTATGTTTTAAATCTACTTCCCATCGAGTGGCCAGTTTTTCCAAAACCATAAAACCGATGTTATGCCTTGTAAGCTTATAGCGATTACCTGGATTTCCCAAACCAACTATCAAGTGCAAGGCCTGCTCCCTTTCATTGCTGCGCCAAAAAAATATTTTCGTTAAATTCAAAGGAAGCACATTCCATTATCCAAATACTACAGTTATCTATAAAAGAGTTATTTCCCCTTTTCCTTTTCTTTTTCTGCCGGAGCTGCTTTCCCCTTTTCTGCCGGAGCTGCAGTACCTGCTGCTGCCGTGGTTTCACCTTCAACTGCCGCGGCTCCTTCCTCAGTTGCAGCTTCTTCTTTTGCAGCCTCCTTGACAACTTTAACTATCTGAACTGCGGCCACTGCACTATCAGGACGATCCAAAATGGTTATTCCTTCGCCAATCTTCAAATCTCTGATTTTTATAGAATCACCGATATCGAGATTGGTTACATCTACGTCAATATGATCAGGAAGATTCAATGGCAGGCAAGAGACTTTTACTTCACGTCTTATATGCTGCAATTCACCTCCATTTTCCACACCAATAGCCTTACCGACAAATCGCAAGGATACTTCCAGGCTAATCTTGCGTTTTATATCTACTTCATAAAAATCAGCATGGTAAAATTTGCCCGTCAAAGGTTGAACCTGCAACTCTTTAATCAATGACAGTTTTTCTATCTTTTTAACGCTGCCATCATCAATTATCAGTTTTATAAACGCGTGGTCTTTTTTATCTTTGTGTAGTTTAATCAGTTCATCATTCTTTACCGCCAGCAAAATATTTTCGGCGGAACGTCCATAAAAAACCGCTGGGACAAACCCATTTTGCCGCAAACGGCGAGCCGGTCCTTTCTTTTGTTCTTTACGGACTTGAGCCGCTAAATCTGTTACCTCCATTTGTTCCTCCTATATAAATAATGAGCTTACGGAATCGTTATAATAAATGCGGCGTACGGCTTCACTTAAAATACCGGATACCGATAATACTTTTATTTTTTCACTTTTTTTAGCCCGGTCGCTAAGCGGTATAGTATCGGTCACAAGAACTTCTTTAATGTCGGATTTTTCAATTCGATCCAGCGCCGGTCCGGATAAAACAGGGTGTGTACAGCAAACGGAAACTTCCAAAGCGCCTGCTGCTTTCATGGCACTCGAGGCCTGAACTACCGTGCCGGCTGTATCAATCATATCATCAAGAATAATTACTCTTTTGCCCTGAACATTGCCGATAATATTCATCACCTCGGCTTCGTTGGGGCCCTCTCTTCTTTTATCAATGATAGCAAGGCTTGCTCCCAGCTTTTTTCCGAAAGATCTGGCACGCTCCACACCGCCGGTATCCGGAGAAACAACAACCGTGTTGTCCATATAATTTTTTTTCATATAGTCCAGCAATACAGGCTTGGCGAAAAGATTATCCACGGGAATATTGAAAAAACCCTGAATCTGACCGGCATGCAAATCCATAGATAAAAGACGATTGGCGCCAGCGGTTGTAATTAAATCCGCCACCAATTTTGCCGTAATAGGAGCGCGGGGAGCAACTTTCCGGTCCTGTCTGGCATATCCATAATAAGGAACAACCGCTGTAATCCTGTCCGCTGACGCTCTTTTCATTGCGTCAATCATAATGAGCAATTCCATCAAAGTTACATTTACAGGAGGACAAGTGGACTGGATGATAAAAACATCCATACCTCTTACATTTTCATTAATTTCAACGCGTGTTTCCCCATCGCTGAAAGTAGTTACATTAGCTTTTCCGAGATGAAATCCTAATTTATCACAAATTTTTTCAGCCAGCTCGATATTTGCATTTCCGGAAAAAACCCTAATTTTTTCTAACATTTAAAATAAGTCTCCGCAATTTTACTGGCTGGGGCGGGAGGATTCGAACCTCCGAATGCAGGAACCAAAATCCTGTGTCTTACCGCTTGACGACGCCCCAATTTACTTGTTTGAATGAAGGGTATCGCTTACAATCTTAGGCGGAAGATGAAACAATTACAAAGACTTGGCAAGAAAGAGCAGATATTGATCGGATAATTCTTTCTCTATAACTTCCAGGGCTTGTTTTGCCTCTTTTCCATTCCTAAATATACCAAAGACTGTTGGTCCGCTACCCGACATCAATGCGCCAAGCGCACCGTGCCTGAGCAACATTTTCTTTAAGTCAGCCAATTCCGGGTAAATCTGCAACGAAACTGACTCCAAGTCATTATGCAATACATGAACTATGTCGCTCAGATCCAAAATTCGCGGAATGCTATAATTATTTTTCCCCCTTGTCAATCTTAAATTGAGGTTTTCATAAACCATTTTTGTAGAAAGCTCGAGAGGGGGTTTAACGAGGATAATGTCCAATTTTGGCAGATTTCGTAAGTGTTTGAGTTTGTCACCTATTCCTGAAGCTAAGGCCTCGTTTCCAAAGATAAAAAATGGAACATCCGCCCCTATTTTCGCTCCAATTTTGATGAGTTCATTTTTTTTTAGCTTAAAAGAAC
The DNA here is from genome assembly GCA_000753945.1 of Smithella sp. D17. Classification (GTDB taxonomy): domain Bacteria; phylum Desulfobacterota; class Syntrophia; order Syntrophales; family Smithellaceae; genus Smithella. The sequence continues at coordinate 9,821 of JQOA01000051.1, forward strand.
ATATTTTATTTAAAGCCATTAATGTGGTCGCGGCATCGGAGCTTCCTCCGCCCAGACCAGCGGTCACAGGTATTTTTTTATGAAGAGTAATCTCCATTCCACCGGAGTATTTACAGTAATCAAAGATGGCTTTGGCGGCACGAACCACCAGATTTTCATTGTTCGCCGGTAAATTCATTCCGGAGCAATGAAGAACAACGCCCTTCGGACGAGGAGAGAAAATCAACTCATCACAAAGGGCGACCTTCTGCATCAGAGAAAATATATTGTGATAACCATCGGCGCGTTTATTTAATACCCGCAGGAAAATATTTATTTTCGCCGGTGCAATCCAGTGCATTTCAAACCTTTTCTTTAACGTAGCGCATCTTCAGTTCGTAGAGAACTCCCTGAATTAACTTTCCCTCATTCTCGTCAAGATTTCCTTTGGTTTTTTCGTTGATCATATCCAGAATATCAATAGTTTGTTTTGCCGCCGGCAAGTTTTTTTCTGTCTTTCCCCCTTCATGCTCAGGGAAATCTCCAAAATGAAAAAGAACCGTAGTGCTCAGAGACAAGACAAAATTAGTAAAGGTAACCTGTGGATAATCGTGTTCCTGTTTTCGCTCATTTGGCGAAGCTTCCCTGATTTTAGACTTCTCTTCGGCAGCGGCAGAGACTTTCTCTTCTTGCGGACGCTCTTTGCCTGATTCATCAAAAATACGTTTATCCTTCACTACAAATCCCGATTCTTTCTTTTCTTCTTCCATATAATTTTTCTCCTTGCCGCTGTGCGGAAAATTTATTTTCTAATATGGTTTCATGCTTCTTAGACGGGCAACTCTTTCCTCCATCGGAGGGTGCGTACTGAAAAGATTCATCAGCGATTTTCCCGTCAGCGGATTGACAATAAACATATGCGCCGTTGACGGATTGGCATCCATCGGAATAACCTGTGAAGCTCTGGAAAGTTTTTCCAGAGCGGAAGCCAGTCCATAAGGATTTTTCGTGATATTCGCGCCGCTGGCATCAGCCAGATATTCGCGGGAGCGGGAAATGGCCATTTGTATAACGGTTGCGGCCAAAGGAGCAAAAATAGCCATGGCTATCAAACCTATTATTCCACCGTGATCATCATCATCGCTGCGGCCGCCGCCGAATATGGCCGCCCACTGAGCCATAGTGGCCAGCATTCCAATAGCTCCCGCTATGGTAGCGGCAATCGAAGAAATGAGCATGTCGCCATTTTTTATGTGCGAAAGTTCATGGGCAATTACGCCTTCCAGTTCTTCTTTATTCAAAATCCGCATTATTCCTTCGGTCACGGCAACAACCGCGTGTTCTGCGTTGCGTCCGGTTGCAAAGGCATTGGCTGTTTCACCGGGAACAATATAAACCCGCGGCATCGGCAAGTTGGCTTTTAAAGCCAGGTTGCGAACAATGCTGTAAAGATCAGGAGCCACGCTTTCGGAAACTTCCTGTGCCTTATACATTTTTAAAACGATTTTATCGGAAAACCAGTAACTGCCGAAATTCAAAATTAAAGCAAAAATGAAAGCGATATAAACGCCTCCCCTTCCGCCGATAAGGCCGCCGATAAACATCAATAATCCTGTTAACGCTCCCAGTAAAAGAACGGTTTTTATCGAATTACCCACTATATTTCCTCCATTATTTTATTGCTTCTTGGTTAAAGTTATTTCACCTTTTGCAGATAAACCTGCCGCGATTTTATCGCCTTCGGAAAATTTGCCGGCCAGAATTTCCATAGCCAGCGGATCCAGAATGAGTTTCTGTAGCGAACGCTTCAGCGGCCGCGCGCCGTAAACCGGGCTGTAACCCTGCCCGGCTATATATTTTTTTGCCTCTTCTGTCAATTCAAGGCTTAATTTACGCTCGTTGAGACGTTTGTCAATAAGAGCAATCTGAATATCAACAATCTTATAAATATCCTCCAGCTTCAACGCGGAAAACATAATGGTGTCGTCTATACGATTCAAGAACTCCGGTTTGAACGTCGCCCGCAGAACTTCCATCAAACGGTTTTTCTTTTCCTCATCAGTGAGAGACGGATCCTGAATCCACTGACTGCCGACGTTGGAAGTCATGATCACCACCGTATTTTTAAAGCCTACCGTCCGGCCATGTCCGTCGGTCAGACGTCCGTCATCAAGAATCTGGAGCAGAATATTAAACACATCGGGGTGCGCTTTTTCTATTTCATCGAAAAGCAGAACGCTATACGGTTTACGCCTCACCGCCTCAGTCAGATGACCGCCTTCATCATACCCGACATAACCGGGCGGAGCACCGATCAGACGGGCTACCGCGTGCTTCTCCATATATTCCGACATATCAATTCTAATCATGGCCTGTTCATTGTCGAACATGAACTCCGCCAAAGCGCGCGCCAGTTCGGTTTTGCCGACACCCGTGGGTCCCAGAAAAATAAAAGAGCCGATGGGGCGGTTAGGATCCTGCAGGCCGGAGCGTGCGCGGCGCAGAGCAGCAGACACTGCGGCAATGCCTTCTTCCTGACCGATAACACGCATTTTCAGCCGTTCTTCCATATGAATCAGCTTTTGCACGTCACTTTCCATCATTCTTGATAATGGTATGCCCGTCCAGTTAGAAACAACTTCGGCCACGTCTTCGGCATCCACCTCTTCCTTGAGCATCTGATTGTTCTTTTGAATATCCTCCAGTTTTTTCTGTTCCTTCTGGAGTTCTTTGTCCAAAGCTACAAGCTTGCCGTAACGGATCTCCCCTGCTTTCTCGTAATTCCCTTCGCGCTGAGCATTGGTTTCTTCCTGTTTCAAATCCTCAACCTGCTTTTTAGTATTTTGGATTTTATTGATTATATCTTTTTCGGTTGACCAGCGCGTCTTCATCTGGGCCACGTTGGATTTCAACTCGGCCAGTTCTTTTTCAATCCTGTCGCGTCGCTCTCTGGCGGTTTTGTCCGTTTCCTTTTTCAGCGACTGCTTCTCTATTTCCAGTTGTATTATTTTTCTATCAATAGCGTCAATTTCCGAAGGTTTGCTGTCCAGTTCTATCTTTAAACGGGAGGCAGCTTCATCAATCAGGTCAACGGCTTTATCCGGCAGAAAGCGATCGGTTATGTAACGTTGCGACAGCGTGGCAGCGGCAACGATTGCTGAATCTTTTATACGCACCCGATGATGAACTTCGTAGCGCTCTTTCAGTCCGCGCAATATGGCAATTGTATCCTCTACCGTCGGTTCCCTGACTAAAACCGGCTGGAAACGCCGCTCCAGAGCGGCGTCTTTTTCAATGTATTTGCGATATTCGTTAAGCGTTGTCGCGCCCACACAACGCAGCTCTCCCCTCGCCAGCGCAGGTTTGAGCATGTTGGCGGCGTCCATCGAACCTTCCGCCGCACCTGCTCCTACAACAGTATGGATTTCGTCAATAAAAAGAATAATCTCGCCTGCGGCGCTGATCACTTCCTTCAACACAGCTTTAAGACGTTCCTCAAACTCACCGCGGTATTTTGCACCGGCCACCAGCGCGCCAATATCCAGTCCGATGACGCGTTTATTTTTCAGGTTTTCCGGCACATCACCATTAACGATCCGTTGCGCCAGACCTTCCACAATGGCCGTTTTGCCGACACCAGGTTCGCCGATCAGCACCGGATTGTTTTTTGTGCGCCGGGAAAGCACCTGCATGATGCGGCGTATTTCCTCATCGCGGCCGATCACCGGATCAAATAAACCTTTCTTCGCCAGTTCGTTGAAATCCCTGGCATAGCGCTCCAGCGCCTGATATTTGCCTTCCGGATCAGGATCGGTCACACGCTGATTGCCACGGATATCTACCAGAACCTTGAAAATATTTTCCTTGGTCACTCCCGCCTGACGCAGTATTTTGCCAGCCTGACCTTCTTTTTCTTCGGCAATGGCAATAATCACATGCTCTGCGCTCACATACTCATCCTTGAGTTGCGCCGCCCCGGTCATTGCCTTGTCTAATATTTTATTGAGCCTGCCTCCCAGATAAACTTCGCCCCCGCCCTGAACGCTCGGCAATTTTTTTAGATAAGTATCCAGTTCTTTTTCAATTTTTTGAGGTGAAGCATTAAGTTTGTTGATGATGGCACCGGCGATGCCCTCATCCTGCCTCAAAAAACAAAGAAGAAGATGTTCCGGTTCAATGGATTGATGACCAAGAGAACCGGCCAGCGACTGAGCTTCCTGAAGAGCTTCCTGAACTTTTAAGGTAAATTTGTCAAAACGCATATTTTGTTCCCTTTATTCAACTACTCCACTGGTTTTTCAATTGTCACAAAAAGTTTGCCGTTTTTAAAAACGGATACATTTCCTGAAGATTCGGAAATAACTATGGCCACGGCTTTAGTCACGCTGGTGATACCGGCGGCGGCAATGTGGCGACTCCCCAGACCGGGAGGAAAATCCCGGCTGTCCAGAGCGGCACTGAGATGTCTTCCCGCTGTCACCAGCACGCCGTTTTCTTTAATAACAAAAGCACCGTCAATCGCCGAGAGTTCCTTGATCGTTTCTTCCAATTCCGGATTTAAAATATTGAGCTGCTCTTCCGAATACCCCGAAAACGGATTGATAATCATTTGGCGGGAAAGCTGCATAACCTTCTCGTCATCGCCCAGAACAAATATTGTTCCTACTTTTCTGTATTCCCGGCCCTGTGCTGCCAGTTCTAACGCAATATTAAGAGCGGCGTTAAATACTTCCGGCCGGACATTTTCAAGGACGTCATTAATGAAATCGGACGTCAAAATCTCAAATTCCCTTCCCACATCAATCACAAAAATACTGTCGGCATAACCGAACCTGGGCACTCCGCTTAAGCATACGACTTTATCGCCCCTTTTCAGGATTCCCAGAACTATTCCCTTGGCTATGGCAATTTTTACTTTCCCCACTCGGGTCAAATTTACATTAGGGATGTATATAACTTGCGCATCTTTCTTCAACTCGTCTGATATGTTTTCATCCTCGCGGGAAACAATAATAAAGTCCATATCTTTTTTTATTTCATCCATTATCAGACTGGTATCATTGATGACATCAACACACACAAGAAAAGCGTTGGCTTTTATTTCATGAGCTATTTTAACGGCATGTTCTATCATCGTTTTATTTATTGATTTCATTAATTTCACCTTGCTTTTAATTTTCCTTAGAATAAGCACAAATATGGCCTCTGTCAAGGAATGATCCGTCAAAATATCACTAATTTCCATGCGCTATTTTGAGGAATACCATGATGTTTTCTGTCCCGTTTTGCTTGTTTTCATTGTCTCCCAGAATCCTCCGTTCGCTTCGCCCAGGGAACACCACGGATATCTGCGATATCCTCCGCCCGCGGCGGGATAATTCAACTTGTATCACATTTCTGAAAAAAGAAATCTTGACCGGCGAATTATAGTTGGATAGAATTTATAATTGGATAAATTAATGGGAGATCTGATCGTTGAAGCTACCCGTACTAACCGGCACTCTTGATTTATATATAGGCGAAATTAATCGTTTTCCTCTTTTAACCGCGGAAGAGGAATTCAAACTTGCCGTACAATTGAAAAAGTATGGCAATGTGGAAGCCGCCGAAAAGCTGATTGTTTCGAATTTGCGTTTTGTAGTCAAGATAGCCCATGAATATCGCAGTTACGGCTTTAAGCTTGCTGATTTAATTCAGGAAGGCAATGTCGGCCTTATTCACGCTGTGAAAAAATTCGACCCCTATAAAGGCTACCGATTGATTTCTTATGCAGTGTGGTGGATTCGAGCTTACATTCAGAATTACCTGATTAAATCATGGAGTAGTTGAATAAAGGGAACAAAATATGCGTTTTGA
>JQOA01000052.1 GCA_000753945.1 Smithella sp. D17
AAATTGAAAAAAGCATGGAAAAGCCCCAACGGCACCATCCGCGCCATGCTCGACGGCACCGTTTTCAGAAAACCGATTTTGGTCAACAATATTAAGCCGAATGTTTCCTCGTGGAAAAAGCCGATAATCATCGGCCGTCACGCCTACGGCGATGTTTATAACAATTTTGAGATGCTGATTCCGGGCGCGGGAAAACTGGAAATTGTCTTTACTCCCAAAGACGGCGGCAAGGCACAAAAAATCTTAGTTAACGATTTCCCCGCAGCAGGAATAATCCAGATTAATCACAATCTTGATAAATCAATACTGAATTTTGCCAAGGCGTGTTTTACTTACGCCCTGAGTGAAAAAATAGATCTGTGGTTTTCAACCAAAGACACTATTTCCAAAGTATATGACGCCGGATTCCGTGAAATATTCAACCGCGAATTTGAAACCAGATGGAAAGAAAAATTCGATAAAGCAGGCATCGAATACTTCTTCACCCTGATTGACGATGCCGTGGCGCGCGTTATGAAAGGCGAAGGCGGTATACTCTGGGCGTTAAAAAACTACGACGGAGATGTCCTGTCGGATATGGTCGCTTCCGCCTGCGGTTCACTGGCCATGATGACATCGGTTCTTGTCTCTCCCGACGGCTGGTTTGAATACGAGGCCGCGCACGGCACTGTGCAAAAGCATTATTACAAGCACTTAAGGGGTGAGGAAACTTCGAGTAATTCCATGGCGCTTATTTTCGCCTGGTCCGGCGGCCTTCGTAAACGGGGAGAAATGGATGGCACGCCGGAAGTAATAAAGTTTGCCGACAAGCTCGAAGAAGCAGCCATTGCCACGGTGGAAGGCGGCATAATGACCGGTGATCTGCTCGCACTCGCCGAAAATAAACCTTCCAATAAAAAAGTTAACACGGAAGATTTTATTAACGCTATCGCCGCAACGCTGCAAAAAAACTTAAATGATTAGCCGCTCTGAAAATCTGCTTCCTAATTTGCTGGATTTCACTCTGGAGGAGATGGAGGAATTTATTTCCTCTTTGGGTAAGGAAAAATTCCGCGCCCGGCAGATAAGGAAATGTCTTTACCAATCCGGCAATGTTTCTTTTGAAGACATGACCACCCTCTCCCGCGATTTTCGCACCAGACTCTCCGGCATCGCGCGCGTCAGCCGCCCGCAAATCGTCAAGGTTCAGGAATCCAGGGATCAAACAAAGAAAATCCTGCTACGTCTGGAAGACGGGCTTTTTATTGAAAGTGTTTTAATTCCGGGGAAAAATAACTGGACGATTTGCGTATCCACTCAGGCCGGCTGTGCCATGGACTGCAAATTCTGCCTGACAGCGCGTCAGGGTTTAAAAAGAAATTTGAACCCTTCGGAAATTGTAGGCCAACTTCTGACATTGAGACACGAAATGCCCCAATGCCCTGACATAAAAAATATTGTGATGATGGGCATGGGCGAACCGCTGGTTAATTATGAAAATGTTGTCAAAGCGATAAAAAATCTCACCTGTGATTTCGGCATGGGATTTTCCAACCGTAAAGTAACCGTATCCACCTGCGGGCTTGCCCCGCAAATCATCAGGCTGGGAGAGGATATTTGCATTAATCTCGCCGTTTCGCTCAACGCTCATGATAACGAAACCAGAAGCAAGCTAATGCCTGTTAATAAAAAGTACCCTTTGGAAGTCCTGCTGGAGGCCTGTAAAAAATACCCCATGCCCGGCCGGAGACTTCTGACCTTTGAATATATTTTAATTGACGGTATTAATTCCTCTGTGCGAGATGCAAAAAAACTGGCGGCCTTGTTGAAAGGCCAGCGCTGCAAGTTGAATCTGATTGTCTTTAATGAATATCCCGGAACACCGTTCAAGTCTCCTTCACAAAAAACCGTAGAATTGTTTCAGCAGACATTGATTGATAATCACTATACCACCATGCTCCGCGCCAGCAAAGGAAGCGATATCCTGGCCGCCTGCGGACAATTGAGCGGGTCAGTAGCATCTACAGCGTGAATTAACCTATCATTGAAAACTAACCACAGGATGTCGTGGTAATGTTGTGTTACATTTTTTCTCTTTAAAAGGAGGTATATGATGAAGAATTACATTAAAAAACCTGTAACTATACTTAGTGCTCTTATTCTTGCCGGTTGCAGCATGTCATACAAAATCATCAGGGACGAACCGGTGAAAAACATACCTGATAAGAGCTATGAGACAATCATAAGATTGAACACCCCGGATAGTGAACCGCTGGAACCGGAAGCCGGGTACGTTTACGTTGAACCGGGAGGAAAAGTAAAAACCGACTTCGCTCGTGAGGAGGTTGTTCAACATATCGACATGTTGAACAAATATAAGCTATTTAATAAAAACAATATGGGGAAATTTATCATAAAAGACAGCAAGGGTAAGGTGCGCGGCTATTATGAGATACTCCCCGAATATAGAACAATCATCTGGGAAAACGGTGACGATATCTTATTGCAAATTATAATTCCCTATAACATGATGAACAGCATCGGCAACGGACGTGACAATAGTGGAAAATCGGGTGGACACCACGGTGGCCGATGAATTTATTCATTCAATACTGATATTGATCTTACCCCAACTTCAAATACATCCCCGCAGAAGCAGGGAAAGTAAAACAATATCAGATTCGCAATACATCAATAGGCAGTCTGAAGTTCGACAAGAATATCGATACATTTTTCAGGGATGCGGTTTTTGCGGAGTTACACTCTTCCGGTATAAAGCTCGATGATAAGAATCAAGTGCTTGGTGGTGAAATTGAATATAGAAGAACGCCCTCAAGCCGGCGCGCGGATGCTCAACTTTCAATTTTCTTACCAGTTCACAAAGCGGCTTAATCTTTTCATCGCTCACAGCTAATAACAAGGCGTTATTATTACCCGGCCAGTAATGCGTGCCCAGCTTAGGCTCGGATTCTTCTCCCTCACCCATTAATCCACACATTTTAGTGTAAGCTTTAAAACCGGAATTTTTAAAGGCAGTAATATCGCGTTTTTCTTTTTGATAAACAAACTACTTTAAAAAAGTACTATGGCCAGATAGTTCCCATTGCTCGCTGCAGTCTGGCATAATTTATATTATAATCGCCCAAAGCGTTGGCATACTCCGACTTTGCTTTGGTCAATAAAGTCTGGGCTTCCAGAACCTCCGTTGAAGTAGCAACTCTTTCTTTATATCTTTCTTCGGAAATGCGGAAATTTTCTTCGGCTTGTTCAATCACTTTCAGCCAGACAACAATTTGACTTTCCGTCTCCTGCAATATCAGGTAAGCATTTTTTATTTCCAAAGTAATCCGATCATTTAATTCTTTCGACGCTTCCGTGGCCTGATTTTCTCTGGCTTTGCTGGCATCTACCCTGAATTTCGTTTTGCCCCATTCCCAGAAATTCCAACTGGCCACCGCCATCAAGTACCAGCTTTCCATGTCTTTATAATCACTCCCGTTAGCAGAAGGGTTATCGCCAAATCTCGTATAATTACCCACAACACTTAAAGTCGGGAAATAATCGCTTTGTGCCAAACGCACTAATTTCCCCGCCTGTGCTGATTTCAGGAATGATATTTTCATTTCCGGCCTTGTTTGCCTTGCGATATTTAAACATTCTTCAAAAGATTGTTTTGAAGGGTGGTAGGTCAGGATATCTTCTATTTCCACCGGTGTGAAAATTTCTCGTTTTAATACCGTGTTAAAATTAGATTTGGCCAGTTCCACAGCGTTTTTCGCCCTGATCAGCGCCTGCTTGCCGTTGGCCAACTCAACTTCGGCATGCAGTAAGTCATTTTTGGGAATCATGCCTACCTTGAAATAATTATCGGCAACATCACGGTGCGCAGAGAGCATCTCGACAGACTGTTGCGCAGCATCCTGAATCCTCTTTGCGCGCAAAACATTAAAGTAGGCAATTTTTACATCCTGCACAACATCCTGATATTTGGCTGTTTCTTCCAACCGGGCAATATTCTCACCAATACTGTTGACCTGATAATTAGCCAGAATACCACCGCCCGCAAAAAGAGGCTGGCGGGCTTCAACGGCCCAGTTGTAATTGTTTTTTGTTCCTACAGGAACTTCCATTCCATTCATGCCATAGAGAGGTCCCGGAGGAAAACCTTGAGACCTGGAGAAGGGATCCTCGTTCAGACGTTGATAGCTGTAAGATGTATTGAACTTGGGCAGGAATCCGGTAATTGCTTCCCTTTTCTGGGCGGTGGCGCCTTTGGTTCCTTCTTTGGCAATATTTATGACCGTACTGTTTTTCAGGGCGATGTCAATACTCGCATCCAATGTCAACGGCCCTTCGGCAAAAACCAAAAGTGGAAATAAAACAACAGTGAAAAGCATTAAAACAATCATGTGCCAGTTTTTGCTAATCATATTTTTTCACTCCATTTAAAAAGATGTCCAGAATAAACCCCTTTTTAGAACGGGGGGATTCTTTTGTCGGCATCAACATCCATCTAACTGATCATTGTTGTGTAAAGATTTTCTTTGCCTTCAAAGAATTGATAGAGAGAACCGGTGGAGAAACCTGAAGCATTGGCGATTTCAGCCATTGTGACATCGTGAAAACTTTTAGCGGCGAATATTTTCTCTGCCGTTCTCAGAATCTCCGCCCGTCGCATATTGAACTCGCGTTCTTTTCTTTCTGATCTCACCATGAAAGAACCTTTTTGAATAGTTATTCATTTTTTGAATGAAGGTTCACAAGTATAGAATTTTTGCCATTTGTCAAGGCAAAATGTGCCGGAAAACGATTTTTTAAAAGGAATAAACCGTTAAATGTTTTTTCCATTTTTGTCAGAAATTTAACGTTTCTTTCAATACTAAACAAATTGACAAAAATGCTTGCCTACTAAAATTAAATATTTATAATATTATATCAATGACTTACAAATTTATTTTTTTCTTAATGTAATCTGGCACACTTATTTCATATAAGTAAATCAATAATAAAAATGGAAAATTTTTTAAGATTTTATACAAGGAGAGAGGTAAATTATGAAAAAGACCATACAAATAACACTTTTAACGATTTTTGTAACTTTGGTGACAGCGTCTTTCAGCTATGCCCAATACAGCGTTACCGGAAGTAATAGTTTCCCCTTCTTTCATCTGGGATGCTTAATAATAGGCGGACTGATAATTGTTTCTTTAAAGAAGAAATACACCAAATTATACCTGAGCGAAGCCATTGGATCATTTGCATTATATGCTGTTTTAGTTACTCTTTTTACCGCACCGGTAGCTGACGCTCTTAAAACTTTAATTAATTAGAACCATTCCCCTTCTCAGAAGCTACAACCTTAAAAGCCCCGCGCACTCACTGGCGGGGTTTTTATTATTATTTCACTAAAAGGCTAATTTATCATTATTTATTGCCGCAACAAGCTCAGTCAGGCGCACCGATACTGATTGTGCCAATTTTAGTAAAAGATCGGTTGCCATTTCCGGTGTGTAACGATTACGGTAGGCATCTCCATTATTCCAGCTTCCAACAATCTCTTCTTTAATTTTAAAAGGAACCAACGCCAGTGATTTAACAAAATACTTCCTGGCGGACGGTAATAATTTGTAATACGGCTGGAGATCTTTATTCACCAAAACCGGTTTTAATCCGGCGGGAAGAATTTCGTTAAACAACTCCGGCTTTATTACCTTAAGCCGGTCTATTAAAATATCGGACGATTTTATTGCCTCAATTACGGGAGCGGTCATTGTAGTATCTATTAGGGTAAGCCAAACATAAGGAACTTCAAATTCTTTTTCTATTCCTGTAAAAAGAATTTCAAAAAGACCGGTAATATCCTTGGCCTCTGACAAACTTGAGTCAATCCTCTCGAAACTATCGGCAATTTTAATATTGATACGTTCAATATTTTCTATTTTATTCATAATTATCATTTTCCCCACTGAGCGTAAAGAATAAGATGATCCGAAGGTTTTTCCGCAAGCCTTGATTCCAAATCAATAGAGCAACTTTTTGATTTTTCGGCAAGTGTTTTTGTTGCCAGGATTTGATCGACCCGCCAGCCCAGCTTGCGCTTCACGGAATCCTTGATACGGTAATCAAAAAAAGTGTACTGACCGGCGACACCCGGATGATGTTGACGGAATATATCCGTGAATCCCCATGATTTAACATCTTCATACGCTTTCCAGACTTCAGGATTAAAACAGACATGTCCGAGGATTCTTTTCGGATCGTGTACATCTATATTTTCCGGGGCAACGTTAAGATCGCCGCACCAGATTATTTTATCCTGCGGCTGAAAATGCTTCTGCAGATATTTTTTCAGACGCCCGAACCATTCCAGTTTATACGCATACTGAGGGCTTTCCGTTTCCTGACCCTGTGGGACATAGGTATTAATTATCGTCAGGTCATCATATGTTGCGATTATTAAACGATCAGGATCGGCAGGTTCACTATCGAAGCCGAATACTACTTTTTGCGGTTTGAGTTTCGAGGCTATGGCCACACCTTTATATTGTTTATCACCTTTGAAAACTACGTGGTAACCCAGGGATTCCAATTCGGCTACGGGGAAGCTGGCATCGGCAACTTTTGTTTCCTGCATACAAAAATAATCAGGATTGTTTTTTTGCAGCCAGGGCACAATAATATGCAGGCGGGAGCGTATGGAATTTACATTATAAGATGCAATTTTCAAAGTAAGCGCTACCTTTCTTAATTACATGTACTTAATATCACGACCTAAGATTACTCTCAAGTTTTTTTGCGGCAATCGACAAAATTGTGTATAAAAATGACATGGAGAAAGCGGATATTACAATAATAGGAGCCGGCGTAATCGGTCTGGCCATTGCTGCCGAAATCGCCCGGCCTGATCTAAGCGTTTTTATCCTGGAAAAAAATAACGCGCACGGCGGTGGAATCAGTTCGCGCAATAGCGAAGTAATTCATGGCGGGATGTATTATCCGGAAGGATCGCTCAAAGCCTCTCTTTGCATTGACGGAAACAGGATGCTCTATGAAATTGCCTCTAAACATAACCTTCCTCATAAAAGGACAGGAAAACTAATCGTGGCGGTAAAAAAAGAGGAAGGCGAAGATCTCGAACGCTTGTACGACAATGGCAGAAAAAACGGTGTAACTTCGCTGGAACTAATCAGTAAAAAACATGCTTCTACTATGGAACCCAATGTTCAGGTCGAAGCGGCTCTTTACTCGCCGGATACCGGGATCATCGGCGTTCATGATTTAATGAACTATTATTTAGCCAGGGCTCAGAGCAGGAAAGCGCAAATTGTTTATCAAACAAAAGTCATGCAGATAGAAAAAGATTCCAGCCCCTATCGGATTTTCACGCATAACGCGAAAAGTGAAACCTTTGAATTTTCCTCCGCCGTGGTCATCAATGCCGCCGGACTGGAATCCGACACCATTGCCAACATGATAGGTGGCAGCTATCATCTGCATTACTGCAAGGGCGATTATTGCAGTATTTCAGGAGTAAAAACGGGGGTAGTGCAAAGACTGATTTATCCTGTTCCGGCAAAGAAACGAATCGGATTAGGCGTTCATTTGACAATGGATTTAAATGGACGATTTAAACTAGGCCCGGATACGACTTACATCGACCGTAAAGAAGACTACAATGTAGCGCCCGAAAAAGCAGAATTTTTTTATCAAAGCGCCGGCAAATTTTTGCCTTTTTTGAAAAAAGAAAATATTCATCCCGATATGGCCGGCATCCGCCCCAAACTTCAGGGGCCTGATGACGATTTTCACGATTTTGTTATCAAGGAGGACTCACCGGGTTTCATCAATCTGGTCGGCATTGAATCACCGGGAATGACCGCATCGCCTGCCATCGCCCGATTTGTCCGAAAAATGCTTTAAACAATGCCTCTCTATTCACCTTTCACTATTCACCTTTCACTATTCACCCTTCACTTTTCACGCCTTTTCTTAACTACTTAATTACTTAAAACTTAAAACTATTCTTTAATTTTGAACCTTAAACTTTACAGTCCCTCTTTCTTATTGACACCTTACAGCCCTTCCCTTATAAACTGTGGACAAAATATCGAAGAAAACGGGAGACCTTCCATGAAAAAATCTTTAATACTTATTATCCTTTTGGTAATTCTATCGCTCGGCATTTACGGTTGCGGCGGCGATGATTCCTCCAAGATTAAAATCGGCGTTATTGCCGAACTCACCGGTGATGTTCCGGCCGTAGGCACATCCTGTAAAAACGCGGCGGAAATGGCCGTACAGGAAATCAACGATGCCGGCGGCATTCAGTTGGGTGAAAAAAAATATCAGGTAAAATTAATCATTGAAGACAATGCCGGTAAAGCTGAACAGTCGGCATCCTCCGCGCAGAAGCTGATTACGCAGCAAAAAGTGACGGCCATTGTCGGACCCAACGCCAGCCGCTACGCTCTGCCTGCTGCGGAAATCGCCGAGACAAGCAAAACCGTGTTAATAACTCCGTGGTCCACCGCACCGAAGGCCACGCTGGATTCCAAAACCAATGTCTCCAAAAAATATGTTTTTCGCGCCTGCTTTATTGATCCGTTCCAGGGAGGGGTGCTGGCAAAATTCACACTGGACAATCTCAAGTTGAAGAAAGCTGCGGTTCTCTATGATGTCGCTTCCGAATACAACAAGGGCATCGCCGAAATTTTCAAAGATGTCTATGAGAAAAACGGCGGCAAGGTAGTCGCGTTTGAAACTTATACGACCAATGATAAGGATTTTTCATCACAGCTCACCAAAATCAAACAGGCAAATCCGGATGTAATTTTCCTGCCTAATTATTACAGCGAAGTTCCTTTGCAGATCCAGCAGGCCAAGCGATTGGGTATCAAGGCGCCGTTTATCGGTTCCGATTCCTGGGGATCAGAAGAGCTTGTGAAACTCTGCGGTGCGGACTGCAACGATTACTATTTCAGTACGCATTACGCGGCGGACTCGGCAAGCGACACGACCAAGAAATTCATTGCGAACTATAAAGCAAAATACGGCACAACGCCGGATGACGTGGCCGCTTTAACTTATGATTCATTCGGATTGCTGTGGCAGGCGATTAAGACCGCCGGCAAGAACGACCGTCAGGCTGTGCGTGACGCGCTGGCTAAAATTCCGCAATATGAAGGCGTGACCGGAAATATGCAGTTCAAGGAAGGCTCCGGCGATCCGGTCAAGAGCGCCGTAATTTTAAAAATAAAAGATGGAAAGTTTACCTGGTTTGCCAACGCCAAACCATGATTTAATATGGCCTATATCTTCCAACAATCTCTCAATGCCCTGCAATTAGGCAGTATCTACGCGCTGATCGCTCTGGGCTACACGATGGTCTACGGCATCCTGACGATGATCAATTTCGCTCACGGCGATCTGTTCATGGTCGGCGCTTTCTTCTGCTTCCTCATTGCCGTCTATCTTCACTTATCCTTTGTCCCGACTTTGCTTTTATCCATGCTCGGCGTAGCATTTTTAGGTGTGGTTATCGAGAGGTTTGCCTACAAACCTCTGCGCAATGCTCCGCGTGTTTCCGCCATTATCACTGCGCTGGGCGTCGGCCTCTTTCTGGAAAATTTCACATTGGCACTGAGTCCTTACCCTAAACACATTCCGCAACTTCTGGGAAACACCACCTGGACGCTCGGATCACTCTCCCTTTCCTCGCTGCAGATTCTGATCATTGCCCTATCGCTTGTTCTGATGCTGATTCTGGATTTTATCGTCCAGCGCACAAAAGCAGGCATGGCCATGCGCGCCATTTCCTGGGACAAAACGATTGTCCCGCTGATGGGCGTATCGGTAGATAAAATCATCTCGCTGACGTTTGCCATTGGTACGGGTCTGGGCGGAGCGGCCGGTGTAATGTATGGCCTGGCTTATCCAATAATCGATCCCTACATGGGCATCATGGTCGGCTGGAAAGCATTCATCTGCGCTGTGGTCGGCGGTATCGGCAATATCCGTGGCGCAATGATTGGCGGTTTTATTCTGGGTGCGGTGGAAATTATGGTAGCCGCTTTTCTTCCCTCTACCTACCGTGACGTTGTGGCTTTTACACTGCTTCTTATCCTCTTGATTGTCAGACCCTATGGCATTCTGGGCAAGCCCCAGCCGCAAAAGGTATAGCCATGTCCAATTCCTCAGACACATCCTATTCCGCACTGATTGAAAGATGGCATATGCTTACCGGCACCCGTTTATTCCGGGCAGTCGTTATGATCGCCGGAATCGCATTTTGTATTGCCGTCGACACCTTCGACTTTGTGGATTTATATTTACAACTGATTTTAATTTACGTAGGCATCAACATCATCCTTACCGTCAGCCTGAATCTGATCAACGGCTACATGGGCGAATTTTCCGTCGGCCATGCGGGATTCATGGCCGTCGGCGCTTACATTGCCTCGATCTTAACGGTTCATGTTTTCCCGCCGAACGCTCAAAACCTGCTTTTCCCTCTGGCGATCCTGGCCGGCGGCATGGCTGCGGCGCTGGTCGGTTTCCTGGTGGCAATACCTTCTTTTAAAACACGTGGCGATTATCTGGCCATTGTCACACTGGCCTTTGGCATGATTGTAAAATCCATTTTGGAAAACATCGACGCCGTCGGCGGACCGCGTGGACTTCTAGGCATGGAAAAACTCACCACTCTGCCATGGGTCTTTTTCTGGACGGCTTTATCCGTCTGGGTAATCCGCAACCTGGTTTATTCCAATTTCGGTCGCGGCGTTTTGTCCATCCGTGAAGATGAAATCGCCAGCGATCTGATGAGCGTCAACACGCGCCAGGTAAAAATCATCGCCTTTGTTGTTTCGTCTTTTTTCGCGGGCATTGCCGGAGGATTATTTGCCCATGCGTTACAGTTTATTAATCCACGCATGTTCGACATCCTCAAATCCACCGACATTCTGATCATGGTTTATCTGGGCGGTATCGCTTCCATTGGCGGTTCAATCCTCGGCGCGGTTATTTACACCATTTTGCTGGAAATCCTGCGTCCGCTGGGCATCTGGCGCATGGTGCTCATGCCGTTGATGCTGGTGCTTTTGATGATCTACCGTCCGCGCGGTATCATGGGCATGAAAGAAATCCGTATGTTTGTACCGCTGCGCGATTTTGTGACAGAGAAACTCTGGCGCCAAAAGAAAAAGGAGGCCGGCGATGCCTCTGCTTGAAATACAAAAACTCACGCACCGTTTCGCCGGACTTTGCGCCGTATCTGATTTCAATTTCGCCATTGAACCACATGAACTTGTCGGCATTATCGGCCCCAACGGCGCGGGAAAAACCACCGTTTTTAATTTGATCACCGGCGTCTATCGCGCCTCTGAAGGCAGCATCAAATTTGAAGATCAAGAACTCGTAGGCCTTACTCCGCATAAGATCACAAGATCAGGCATTGCCCGCACTTTTCAGAATATCCGTCTGTTTAAGGAATTGAGCGTTCTGGATAATGTACGCATCGCACATTACGGACAGATTGCCTACACACCCGCGGAGGCCCTTTTACACATCGGCCGTTTTCGCGCCGAAGAAAAACGCATTACCAGTCAGGCGCTGGATTTACTGTCGATCTTCAAACTCGACGAAATGGCCGGTGAAAAAGCCAAAAACCTTCCTTACGGTTTACAGCGCCGGCTCGAAATTGCCCGCGCGCTGGCCACCAAGCCCAAGCTCCTGCTTCTGGATGAACCGGCTGCCGGAATGAATCCCAACGAGATCATTCAACTCATGGAATTCATCGGGTGGATTCGCCAGACGTTTTCGGTAACGATAATTTTGATTGAACACCAGATGCGGCTGGTCATGGGCATTTGTGAAAGAATCGTCGTGCTGGATTTCGGCGCGACCATTGCAGCGGGACTGCCTGCCGAAATTCAAAATCACCCCAGGGTGCTGGAAGCTTATCTGGGCGTGGAGGTGACGCCATGACATCTTCTGAAAAAATTCTTGCTGTTTCTCATTTGAAAATTTCCTACGACAGCATTCAGGCCGTTGACGATATTTCTTTTGAAGTGGGCAAGGGAGAAATTGTCACCCTGATCGGCGCCAACGGCGCGGGGAAATCCTCCATCCTGCGCGCAATCTCCGGCCTTATTCCATACACCGGTAGAATTACCTATTCAGGGAAAGACTTAAATAATATTGCCGCCGATCAGATTGTCGCCGCAGGCATCGCCCACGTACCGGAAGGCCGCGGCATCTTCGGCAATCTGACCGTGATGGAAAATTTAAAGCTCGCCACCTGGCAACGCAAAGATAAAGACCAGATTAAAAAAGATTTCGAAAACGTCTTTTCGTTATTTCCGCGCCTGAAAGAACGAAGAAATCAGCAGGGCGGAATGCTCTCCGGCGGCGAACAGCAGATGCTGGCTTTCGGTCGCGCGCTCATGACCGACGCCCCAATGCTGCTGCTGGACGAACCTTCGATGGGACTCTCACCGGTTTTGGTACGGGATATTTTCAAAATCATTCAAGACATAAATCAGGCGGGGAAAACAATTCTACTCGTCGAACAAAACGCCAACATGTCGCTGCACATCGCGCAGCGTGGCTACGTTCTGGAAACCGGCCGCATCGTCCTTGCCGGCACAGGCAAAGAATTAAAAGGAAATCCTCGGGTGAAGGAAGCTTACCTCGGTGGCTGAAGAGGAAGATGTTATTTCGACCGCTAGAATTTATTATAAGTTGCTGTAGCGTAATGCAGGAATAATGTGGAGGTGCTTAATCATGAAAAGAATTTTATGGTATGTGGTTGGCGTATTTTTCCTTTTGCCAATTTTAGCTTTTGCTGCTGACTACCCTGCTTCTAATGCTAATGTTGGTCCATGGATTGAAACAGATAAGTGATTTAATCATTAAAAGGCAGGGTCAGTATAGACTCTGCCTTTTAATGCATAACTCCACCAGTAATTTTCAATTTTACTATTCTACGAGATTGTGTTTTACAAAAAAAGACCTGGTCAAATCAACTTCCGCTAAGTGAGAATTATATAAATTTCAATACTATGCTATAGAGTAAGCAGTAATCCTTATCGATTACTCATATAAAGAAGTCAGAACGAAATCATTATGAAGAAACTCTTTGCAAATATTGTTAAAGTAGACAGCAACGGGATACCTTACAACATTCCAAATACTCAATATAAAAAAATGGAAAATCAATTCACTCGGATTCAGAGGAAAAGAAAGAGCAAATCAGGATTATGTGTTTCGGATCATCAGAAACCCTTGGGGTGCACGAAACTGAGGGAAAGGAGTGGCCTTCCCAATTAGGAGAAATGCTGAAGGATCAATATCCCGAAGTAGAAGTCATTAATGTATTGTTCCGGTTATGCCAACATTTCATTTTTTAACGACATTTTCCAACAAAAATATTTATAAAAGGACATTGATGGAAACCCGGCTGACTTTTTTTGTCGAACTCTCCGAAGAAGGCATTCTGGATGTCATGCGGAAATTGAATAATTTAATCAAAAGAACAGCAGAAAAACAAAATGTTGTTTGTGTAGACATTAACAATTTGATTCCGAAAACTCCTGAATATTACGCCGATGAACTTCATTATACCGACAAGGAATCTGAACTTATTGCCAAAAAACTTTGCGAATCATTAATCCGTTCTAACTTCTGCAATAAAGTTTAACCCCTCATTAACAACTCGTAAAATCAGCAGAAGGCTGAATTCTGACTTTACATATGGTACAAATATTTGTGGCAGGTCACTTCAAGAGATAGAGATAATCCGCTTTTACTTTTCCTGACTACAATCCGGGCAGGACGGATTCCTCTTGATCTGGAGAAAATCCATCTTTCCGGACAGGCCGTCCCAGAGCAACAATCTGTTTGTCAGCAGTTCTCCTTTACCCGTTAGGTACTTAATAACTTCTGTTGCCTGGATGGAACCGATCACACCAGGGGTCACTCCGATAACGGGGAAGATCTCGGCCGGAGGAGTTTGGGGGAAGACACATCTGAGGCAGGCCGTCTGATGAGGAATGACCGTCATGACCTGACCGTGGAATCCCCGGACCGCACCGTGAAAAAAGGGAATATGACGTTTAACGGCAACACGATTCAGAAAATACCGGGCGGGGAAATTATCCAGTGCGTCAACGATTAAATCGGCATTCCCCACGATTCCGGTTACATTGTCTTCTTCAATCTTGCAGGAAATCGTCTCGACCTCAACATAAGGATTCATTGACCGTATCTTTTCTTCGGCTGAGGTTGTTTTTTTTCTACCCACGTCGGAGGTCCAGTGCAGGGTTTGCCTGTTGAGGTTGCTTAATCCAACGGTATCATTATCGGCTATTACGATACGTCCGACGCCGGCCAAGGCAAGGTATGTGGCTATCGGTGAGCCTAACCCTCCCGCCCCGGCAATCAGGATTTTAGCCTTTTTAAGTTTATCCTGGCCATCCCTCCCGATGAGGGAAAGCTGACGAGTGTATCGCGTCAGTTCCTCTTCGGTTATTATTTTACTTTCTTCAGACATGCTCTGCTTCAAACCTCCAGCAGCCCGGGTCAGCGGCCATGATATCGCCCGTATAGGTATAGGCTCTTCTCCTGCATCCCCCACAGATATATCTGTACTGGCATTTTCCGCACTTGCCCTTTAGATTGTCCCTGTTTCTTATTACTTTAAATAACTCCGCATTTTCCCAGATATCCTTTAACCTTTCTTTCCTTAAATCACCCACTTCCAGAGCCATTATATCCCCTGCCGACACTTTTCCCGAAGCCGTTATACAGTAACTATAGATGCTGCTTATACACCCCACGCAGAAATCATAAAAGCCACATGGTTCATTTGGATCACTGCAGATCTTCTTACAGTATTCATCTTCGGCAACGATATAACGGTTTTCAAATGCCACTCTCTGCCACCCGTACCGTTTTTGCGCTTCCGCCAAATACCGTTGCGCTCTTTCCAATTGCTCCTTCGATAAGATCCATTCTTTTCCCTCGGAGGCTCTCCCCAACGGCAGAAACTCCACCATGGTAAAATCCACTCCCATATTCATGGAGAGTTCTACCATTTTCTCCAGTTCATCATAGTTCAAGCTCGTAAGTGTCATGATCAACATAACCTTGGGAATATCAGCTTCCACCATATTCCTGAGGGCATCCATCGTCCTGCGGAAAGAATCTCCTCCTCTATTCCAGTCATGATTCTTCTCCAGGCCATCGACACTAATCTTGACCTGAGAAAGACCCGCCCGTGCCAAATTCCGGCAAAGACGCTCATCCAAAAGATAACCGTTACTGTTCATCGCCACACTCATCCGGCCGGATGCATATCTCACTATATCAGACAGATCTTCCCTCAAGGTTGGTTCCCCACCGGCAAACATGACTATCTCAGTACCCGCTTCGGCAATGTTATCAATGATACGGAATACATCTTCTGTGCTTAGTTCATAATGAGGGCGATTGGGGCAATCCGGAGGGAAGTAGTTGGCATCGTTAAAACAATATTTGCAGTTCAGATTACAGGCATCGGTAAGACTAAACCAGGCAAAGAGTGGTTTGCACTGGGCCACTGCCCGGTAATACTTCTCCCGCGTGATCTCTACAAAATTTTCTTTTTCATTTCCCATCCGGTTTGCTCAATCATCAAGGAGCTTTCTTTAAAAGCTTGTCCCTAAATAGATTTTCCAGACCTGCCGATAAGTTTCTAATGTCATCCATCAGGTAAACCGTTCCACGGGGATACCTTTCCAGCAGAAACTGCTTTGTCTGGAGATTACATCCGCACCCGATAGTTATAAGTTCGATCTTATTTTTCTGGCAGTACTCAATAGCTTCCAATACGTTGATTCCGCAATTTGCAGCCCCATCGGTAATATGAATGATCATTTTTCTGCGGTCATCTTTTTTCATGAGCATTGCAGCAGCCATAATTGCCTGACCGGTCGGGGTTCGGCCTGAAGGCTCTATGGTATATAATTCACCTTCCTGGTACAACCGTAAGAGATTGCACTGCCGGGTCTGTTCCTGATAACCGAAAACTTCCAAATGATTGGAAAAACCTTTCGCCGCTTCCGTAAGGGAGACAAAAGTCTTTTCCGCCGCTTGCCATGGTCTATCGGTAGCTTTCTTTCCTGCCATAGAAGCCGAAGCGTCGGCTACAATATTGATGTTCCATGAGTAGTCCGTACCTGAAATATCTCTCCTTTTAAATATTTTACCATCAGCCAGAGGTACACGATAGAGTCTCCGGGCGTCTATTTTTCCCATATCCACGTTCCTGATGATACCTCTTTTTTTCGATCTTCTGATAAAGGCCTGCTGTTTCTGGAAAATTCTTTTTAAACGTCTCACTTGTGATTGATCCGCACTTACATTGCACCTGGCAACCGCCCGGCTGAAAATCGTATTCATTTGTTGTGTCTGGGGATCATTAAGAATCACCGATAGATGTTCTGTCAGGTCAGACGTTCCCTCATCCAGCCTGGAACTGATCTCGGCGGCAAGTTCTTCTTCGAGGCCAGGTGACTCCTCCTCTTTTTCTTTAGCATCATCGCTATCACCATCGCTATTATCTTCCTTTTTTTCTTTTAACTCAGGAATCTCGGCCTTGTTGGGATTGCCCTCATCATAGATATTCACCCCCTCGGGATAAAAGGGAGGCGTTTCCCACTCCATAATAATAGAAGAAATGCGGCCCCAGATCTCAAGGTATATTTCGACTCTCCTGGTTCTCCTCTCCGTAATCGTGGAAAGATTCTTGACCTGTCTGATAGCATCAGAGTATTGCGTTAAGATATTCACCAGATCATCATAGTAATGATGAAGATGGGGAGGCAAGGTTTGCAGGAATAGTCTTTTCCGCCAAACACATGCCAAACTTGATGCTGATGGCGGGAGAGAAGGATCTCTTTCCAATTTACCGGCGATGGATTTCCAATACCTGGAGAGATAAAGGCGCCAGACAGTTGGACCAACGCGTTCGTCTATATACAGGTCTTCTGCGACAGAAATAAAACTACTGAGATAATCTTTCATCCATTCCAAGGGGAAGGAAGTTTTTCGCACGACCTGATCTGTAACCCAATCAGTCCATTCAATACACGAGAAGGCCTCACGGACAACCTCTCCGACCAGAACGTCAATTTTTTGGAAAGGAACAGGATAAGTTCCCTGGACTGCGTCCGGATTCAGGACAATAGAGTCAGTGGG
>JQOA01000053.1 GCA_000753945.1 Smithella sp. D17
CCCGCGCAGACCGCGTTAACCCTGACTTTGGATATTTCCGATAATGATTTCGCTAAGAATGCAACTGTGGCATCAAGGGCGGCCTTGATCGGTCCCATATAACCGTAAGCGGTCGCCCGGGTGTTGCTGATGGAAATGGTGACAATGGAAGCGTTCTCTTCAAAACAATTCTTCAAGGCATTTGTTATTGCCACCAGTGAGAAACAGGAAATATTTGTCGCTTGAAGAAAATCGCCAAGGTTAGTTTCATGAAACGGTTTAATTCCCTCGCTGTAATTGGCGAAAGCTATGGAATGGACAAAGCCGGAAAGCCGGATATTATTTTTTTTAAAATACTCACCTAACTGACGAATACTTTCATCACTTTCCACATTACATATTAGAATAGTGCTGTCGGGAAAAAGCTTTTGGGCCTTGAGGCGATTTTCTTCATTTTGTACGGAAAAAATTACCTCCGCACCGTTATCAATCAGGCCTTTAGCGACGAAGAAAGCGACGCTTTTTTTATTGGCAACACCGGTCACCAGAAATGTTTTTCCTGAAATTTTTAGAAAGTCCATATTAACCTCTTAATTTTCCGGCGGGAGAAGCGCCGCCTGAAATATGATTTTTAAAATAAGTTTGTCATCTATCCAAATCGTTCCGCTCATATAAAAAGCGTTATCAATTTTATCATCAAGCGTTACCGTAATGGTCAGGGTATCACCGGGCCGGGCAAAGTTTTTAAACTTAGTATCTTTTATCCGTGTGACGACACCTAATCCCGGCAGATTGCTTGCCCCCATTAAAATGGCGCCTGTCTGAAAACAGGCTTCGCACAACAAAACGCCGGGCATAATGGGATTGCCGGGGAAATGGCCCTGGAAATAAAATTCATCCTCTCTCAGTATCCTCTGCGTTGTTATGGAATTGCCTTCCCTAGTAATAATCTTATCGACAAAAAGAAACGGCGGACGCTGCGGAATGGTTGCAAGAACTTCTTCCATTAAAGTCCTCCCGCCACAGTTATAGATGTTCCGTTAATGTACGATGCCTCACGGGTCGCTAAAAACATAACCGCATAAGCCACTTCTTCCACGCTGCCGAAACGTTTCTGCGGGATCATCTTGAGATATTCTTTGCGTTGTTCTTCAGGAAGATCGCTGATTAGTTCCGTATCAATAAAACCGGGAGAGACACAGTTGACAGTAATTCCCTTTTTGGCCACCTCTTTGGACAACGATTTGGTCAAAGCCAGTTGCCCGGCTTTGGATGCAGCGTAATTGGCCTGCCCCTGAAAGCCGATATCCCCACCCAGAGAGCTGATATTGATAATTCTTCCGAAGCGATTGACCATAAAACGCGATATGATTTCCCGCGACATGTAGAAAGTTCCGGTAAGATTAACATCCAAAACTTTTCTCCACTGCTCATCCTGCATCAAAGCCATGAGCGCATCCTGTCTGATTCCGGAGTTATTCACCAGCACTTCCAGCGACGGATATTTTTCGTCCAGGTATTTGAAAAATTCTTTGACCTCTTTTGAAGAAGAAACATCATATTTTTGAATATCGATTTTTGACGCATATTGTTCATTTTTATTTCTAAATCCACTCGCGGCAGCATCGTTGGATGAATAGGTGGAGATAACCGTCGCACCGGCTTGAAGAAACGCTAAAGAAATACCCGCTCCGATTCCACGGGTGCCGCCTGTGACAATAACTCTCTGATTGCTGAAATCAAACATAGCATCACCTCAGTTTATTTTATCCAAATAGCTTTCCACTTCGTAAGACTGGATAACGCCATAATTGGCAGCGCCAAGCCATCCGGACATAATAATGCCGACAGAACCGGTATGGAATAAACCTTTGATTTCTTTGTCCAGTCCCATGGAAATATCCAAAGTCAGGGTTAACGCGGTCTGCGCGGG
>JQOA01000054.1 GCA_000753945.1 Smithella sp. D17
ATCGTGAAGGGTGAAAAGAAAAAAAATACAAGTAATTAAGTTTTAAGATTTAAGGGTTAAGTAATTAAGCACCTCTTTAGAAGTTTAGATGATTAGAGGTTTGGATGCTTAGCAAAATCCGTTCTAGGTTCTATGTTAAAACCACCGCTTATCATTCCCGACTCCGATCGGGAATCCGTGATATTCTTTATTGTCCAATCTATTTGAAAAATTAAGGGATTTATAAGAAAAAGTATTTGACTAAGAGAAATATTTTAATTTTGATGATGAAAGGTTAGTTGCCGTTGAAGATTACGATGAGATTCTTGGCGCCATCAAAGCTGTTTATGGTAATCCACAGCATCTTTTTTTTGATGAAATTCAAAATCTTCCCCGCTGGGAATTATTTGTCAATCGTCTGCAACGTCAGGGATTTAAAATGCTGATTACCGGAAGCAATGCCAATCTGCTCAGTTCGGAACTGTCCACGCATCTTACCGGACGTCATGCTACTGTGGCTCTGTTTCCGTTTTCTTTCAGAGAATATCTGACAATATCAGAAAATCAGAAGACAACAACTGAGAAAAAAGATGCGTTGGATGCATATATGGAACAGGGAGGGTATCCGGAACCTTTGCTGAAAAAAATCGACCGGCGTGATTATCTGCGCTCATTACTACAATCTACTTTGTATAAAGATATCATCAAGAGGTTCAAAATCAGGTCTGGAAGAGTTCAAACAATGAAGAGGTGGATTTTGTTGTTAAAGAAGGGCTGCATGTTTCACGATTGATTCAGGTTTGCTCTGATATTTCCAATCCGCAAACGATGAAAAGAGAAATGAGGGCGCTGGTTAATGCCTCGCAGGAATTGAATTGCAATGATCTGTTGCTGCTCAATGATCGTGTTGATAGCATGGAAACTTTCAAATGGCAGGATGCCCAACGTAAAATACGATTGATGCCTTTGTGGCAGTGGTTGGAAGAAGAGAAGTGAATGGTGCTCCACAGCACTATGTGCCGGGGATAGTTCCACTAACGCTTCGAGCTGCATCCCGACGTGTCGGGACTTGCTTTCAGCGACGGTCACTAAAGAGTGAAGAGTGACGGACGGAGGTCGGAGGGATAAGAGGGGAAAGGGTTATGGGTTATGGGTTATGGGTTATGGGGAAAGGGCGGAAGTCGGAGGGCGGAGAGCGGGGAAGAGTGAAGGGAAAAAAACAAACCATAAGTTTAGACATTAATCTTGACATTTTTTGTTATATGCATAAACTAAGTTTACTAAACTAATCCTAAAAGGGGTATGTGCTATGCAAACCATCAATATTCATGAAGCGAAGACGCACCTTTCCCGTCTGGTTGAGGAGGCTGCGCAGGGAAAGTCCTTTATCATTGCCAAGGCAGGAAAGCCGATGGTTAAGGTTTCCCCTCTTTCTATAGAAGAGCGGAAAGGCGGCGAAAAACTGGGATTTATGGCGGGTGAGATTTCTGTTCCTGATGATTTTGATTCACTGGGGGCGACGGCGATTAAACTACTCTTTGAAGGCAAGTCATCGTGAAGCTACTATTAGATACGCATATTCTCCTGTGGACGGCCGGACAGCCTGATAAGCTTTCCGAATCAGCGCGCGCACTCTTGACGACACCAGAGAATAGTCTGTTTTTCAGTGCGGCAAGTATCTGGGAAATTGTTATCAAGCTGGGACTTGGTCGCGAAGATTTTAAGGTTGATCCGTATCGTTTGAGGAAGATGCTCGTAGTGCATGGATACACGGAGCTCTCTGTAACTGCTGAACATGCCTTGAAGGTTGATTCGTTGCCGCCGCTTCATAAAGACCCTTTCGACCGCCTGCTCCTTGCTCAAGCCCGTACAGAAGGGATGCTCTTCCTCACCGGCGATACTGCCGTTGTCCAATATCAAGAATCTGTTTTAGGTGTATAAAAGATGGGGACTCCGAAGACCTCTCATTATTTACATTCGGAGGACGGAGGGCGGAAGGCGGAGGTCGGAGGACACAACTGTTCTAAGTTCAAGGTTAAGAAAAAAACTTTTAAAGATTCTGAAATATAGCCTTGACATGTCGAAATATCATGATACAATGTTTGTATGCAAATAAAAAGAACTGGTGAAATAGAGCTCTTAAGCGAACGCTTCAGGAATAATCCTGTTGTGGCGATTCTTGGACCAAGGCAATGCGGGAAAACCACGCTTGCCCGGCAATTCTCTGATCAGTGGCCGAAGGATGTCACTTTTTTTGATCTGGAAAATCCGCGCGATTTGAGGCGGCTCGAAGAACCGTTGCTGGCGCTGGAAAATCTGGAGGGGCTGATTGTTCTCGACGAGATCCAGCGGGCTGCGGATTTGTTTCCCGTTTTACGCGTTCTTGCCGACAGGCCAAACAAAAAAGCTAAATTCCTGATTTTAGGAAGTGCGTCACACGATTTAATAAGACAATCTTCTGAATCTTTAGCCGGGCGCATAAGTTATCTGGAAATAGGCGGGTTTACGCTTGATCTTGTAGGGGCGGTAAAAAAAGAAAAATTATGGATAAGAGGCGCTTTCCCCAGGTCTTTTCTCGCGTCGAACGAAGCGGCTTCCTACCAGTGGCGTCAGGATTTTATCGCAACTTTTCTGGAAAGGGATATTCCTCAACTGGGATTTAATATCCCGGCAAAATCCCTTGGCCGCTTCTGGCAAATGCTCGCGCATTATCACGGCCAGATATTCAATGCTTCGGAAATCGGCAAGAGTCTGGCCGTTTCCGACCATACCGCGCAAAGATATCTGGATTTGCTGTCCGGAACTTTTATGGTTCGCCAGTTGCGTCCCTGGAATTACAACACAAAGAAAAGAATCATCAAAAGACCAAAGATTTATTTTCGCGATACAGGTATTATGCATGCCTTACTTGAACTGCCGGCGAAAAGGGACGTTCTTTCACACCCGAAACTCGGCGCATCATGGGAAGGTTTCGCGCTGGAGGAAACAATCAAAGCCATCCGGTTGAAGGAGAATGAAATATTTTTCTGGGGTGTACATGCGTCCGCGGAGATTGATCTGGTGTTTCAAAAAAATGGACGGCTCTATGGCGTCGAGGTCAAGTACGCGCAGGCGCCGGGGTTCACTTCATCTATGCGTATGGCATCCGAAGAGTTAGCCATAAAGCATTTGTGGGTTATCTACCCGGGTAGTGACACGTATGCTTTGAATAAAAACGCGACGGTGATTCCATTGACGAAATTGAACAAAATAACGTTCTAATTGGCGAATATCTCTTAGAGAATGCGGATCAAAAAAAAGATGAAGCGAATATATTTAAGCATGCCCGATAAATGGAAAAAAGATCTTATGAAAATAGCGATTATTATATTTGCGATTACTTTTACACATAGTCAATTATTTCTTGCCCATGCTGCTTCATCAACCAATGTTTCGCTGGATAACGATCTTTACCGCGACATGGAATTCTGGGCGGCGGAAGGACTTATCGAAAGTCAGCTTTTATCCATCAAGCCGCTGACAAAAAGTGAAGCCGGCAAGCAAATTGCCGCGGCGCTGGATAAATGTTCGGCCATGGAAACACCTTCGGCGACTTGCAGAAATATTCGTGAGCGCTACGCAAAACTTTTCGCCCCGGAAATCGCCGAGGCGCGAAATACCGAAACCACCGCCAACACATTTTTGAAACCGCTGGAAAGTGCTTCAGTATCTTATAGGTATCTGGATGGTGCTTTTTCCATTTATAATAATGAAGGTATTCCATATGGCGACGGCCATAACGCTGCAATTCAGTTTGAATCAAATGCACGATTGTGGAAGGTGCTGTCCTTTTCTATTCAGCCCCAACTCGCATATTATGGTGATGCAGGCAATAAGAACGAAGGCAGTGAGTTTGATATGCGGTTGCAGAAGGGGTATGCGAAACTGACGGCCTGCAATCTTGAACTGGAGGTAGGCAGGGATTCTTTGTGGTGGGGTCCCGGTTATCACGGCGCGCTGCTTATGTCCAACAACGCGCAGCCTTTCGATCTGATCAAATTGTCCAATCCGGAACCGGTGCTGCTGCCGTGGATTTTTTCCCGGCTTGGGCTGGTGCAGTTCAATCTGATTTTTTCTCAACTCAACGACGAGCGCACGGGCAGTGAACTGGCCAATCCTTTTCTTTACGGCCTGCGGCTGGGCATTAAACCGCATCCGTATCTGGAACTGGGCGCAACCCATCTGGTGCTGTTCGGCGGTCCGGAAAGACGCGATTTGAGTTTTGAAGATATCCTGAAAACTCTTTACAGCAACACCAACAGAAACGGTCAGAAAACGGACAGCAATCAGGAAGTTGCCGTGGACTTCGCCTTGACTTTTCCGAATATCGGCAATTACATTTTTCTGGCTGACGGCTTGAAAATTTATTGCGAAATCGGCGCGGAAGACACCGGTTTCCTGCCGGATAGAAGAGCCTACATTGGCGGGTTCGCTCTTTACAAACCTTTTGCTCTGGAGCGGGCTGTTTTGCGCGGCGAGTATGCCAATTTGTCGCCCAACAGCGTGCCCGATGCCTGGTATGATCATCCTTTCTATCCCATGCGTTACGAAGAGAACTTGTTTGGTCATCACGCGGGCAACGACTCGGAAGATTTTTTTGTGGAATGGTCACAGGATTTTGAAAAGTTATTCTACAAGCTTGGTTTTGATCGGGAAAGAAACGGATTTCAGACAAAAACTTCTACCGAGGCCAGAAATCAGTATTCGGGAGAAATAGGCTATCGATTTAATGCAAATTCCAAAGTTACTCTACGCTATGTTTACGAGAGAATAAATAATTTCGGTAACGCTGCAAATGATAGCGAAAGTAACCAATTCGTTGGAATTGATGCAATGATTTATTTTTGATAAAAGTTTTAAGTACATTTGATAGTCCGTGAAGGGGGAAAGAGATAAAATTAGAGGTTTAGAAGGTTGGAGGGTTGGGAGATTAGGAAAGACAAGTGAAAGGTGAATGGTGAAAAGCACCTTTTGTCATTCCAGATCAACCGGCATTCGCCAGTCTTCGAGTCGGGAATGACAAGAAATGGTTTTCAACGTAGAACATAGAACATTTTTTCTTCCCGCCCTTGAGGGGAGGGACAGAGGGAGTGTGAAAATATATGTTTCTCACTTCACCATTCACTTTTCAAGGTGGTCAAATATTCACTATACACGGGGTTTTAACTTACTTAACCCTTTTTTATTAAACGTTCTACTGGATTTAAAATGACCATTGATAAATTAAAAAAAATGCATAATATATCGTAAACAAATGAAGAAAGGAGATGAAAGATGGCTAAATCAATAAAAGGAACAAAAACAGAGAAAAATTTACTGGCATCATTTGCCGGAGAGTCACAGGCAAGAAATCGTTACACCTTCTTTGCCAGTGCCGCTAAAAAAGAGGGCTTGGAGCAGATTTCACGTATTTTTCTGGAGACCGCAGAAAATGAAAAAGAACACGCTAAAGTGTTTTTTAAATATCTTGAAGGCGGAGAAGTTGAAATTACAGCAGCCTATCCGGCAGGCATAATCGGCGATACCAAGAGCAATCTTGAGGCTGCGGCAGCCGGTGAAAATATGGAATGGACAACCCTGTACTCAGAGGCAGCCAAAGTTGCTAAAAAAGAGGGTTTCCCGGAAGTGGCCCGTTCATTTGAACAAATATCCAAAGTAGAAAAATTTCATGAGAGCAGATACCGTAAACTGGTAGCTAATATTGCCAAGGAAGAGGTCTTCAAAAAGAAAGCGACAACCAGGTGGCACTGTATCAACTGCGGTTACGTACATGAAGGACCGGAAGCGCCCAAAGAGTGTCCTGCGTGCAAACATCCGCAGTCTTATTATGAGGTGTTGGCGGAAAATTATTAAATCTGAAATTTACATTTGGCCCTTGTTCTTGCGGTTAAATATTACCGCAAAAGCAAGGGCTTTTTATTGTGAGACTCAAATTTTAAAAGTGCAATGCATTAAAATTTGATTTGTTTTGAAAAAGGTGCGTTGTGCTTGACAGCGGGGGGAAAATACCCTAGATTGGCGCAGTTTTTTGATGAGGAGTTCAGTTTTATGACGACAAAAAGGCAGCGCCGGGCAGAAAATATCAAAGAAAAGAAGATAAAAAAATCCACGAAAATTCTTTATCTTTCGGTTATTCTCGGTGGAGCATTTATTCTACTGGTTCTCTTCTTTATTACTTTGTTTAATTTGGTATTTCCTCCGGTTGACATGGATGCCATGAAGAAGAAAGAGAGGCAAGTAGTAAAGATTTATTTTTCCGATCCTCAGGAACGTTTTTTGATGCCGGAGAAACGGTATGTAATTAAAGAAAATGATGCTGCAGCGCAGGCCAAAGAAATTGTTAAAGCAATACTTGATGGATCGAAGACGGGCCTGGTTAATACATATCCTGCAGGTGTGGGTTTAAGAGATGTGAAAGTAGTAGATGTTGACACTGCTTTGGTTAATTTCAGTAAGAATCTGATTAAATTGCATCAGGGCAGCTCAACTGCGGAGATGGCTTCAATTTATTCTTTAACAAATTCCATAACTCAAAACGTTCCTACTATAAAAAAAGTAAAAATATTAGTAGAAGGGAAAGAAGTTTCTTCAATTAAAGGTCATGTTTCCACTCAAAAAGCTTTCCGTCCTGATTTGGAACTTATTGTTGCGGAAAAAGAGAAAAATAGTTAATTCTTATGGCACCAAAATCAAAAATATCCCGCACACGTAATATTGGTATAGTCGCTCACATCGACGCCGGAAAAACAACGGTGACGGAAAGGGTTCTTTTTTACACCGGAAAATCCTACAAGATGGGGGAAGTTCATGACGGCGAAGCCGTTATGGACTGGATGCCGCAGGAACAGGAAAGAGGCATAACCATCACTTCAGCCGTAACGACTTGCGCATGGAATAATCATGATATTCATATAATCGATACACCGGGCCATGTTGATTTTACCATTGAAGTAGAACGTTCCCTGCGTGTTTTAGACGGAGCCATTGTTGTTTTTTGTGCGGTCGGTTGCGTACAGCCGCAATCGGAAACTGTCTGGCACCAGGCGGATAAGTATGGTGTTCCCAAAGTAGCCTTCATCAACAAGATGGATAGGGTAGGCGCGGATTTTTTTGGCGCTGTCGAAATGATGCGCGAGCGTTTTACTTCTATACCGGTCGCTATCCAGATTCCCGCTGGTAGTGAGGACAGTTTCCAGGGAGCAATCGATCTGATTAACTGGAAAATGCTGGTCTGGGACGATGCAACGCAGGGTAGTGAATTTTCGATTCGGGAAATTCCGGAAGAATTTGCAGACCAGGCTAAGTTAAAGCGGGAAAAGATGATAGAAATTCTGGCCGATGTCGATGATGAACTGGCTGATAAATATCTTGACGGTGAGGAAATTACCGTAGCCGAAATAAAAAAAGCGTTAAGAAAGGCAACGATCTCTTTGAAAATAGTGCCGGTTCTATGTGGCGCTGCTCTGCGCAATAAAGGTATTCAACCCCTTCTTGATGCTGTCATTGATTATCTGCCGTCTCCGGAGGATATTCCACCGGTGAAAGGAATAAATCCTGTTACCAAAGAAGAAGAAGTCAGACATAGCTCCGATAAAGAACCTCTGGCGGCGCTGGCATTTAAAATTATGATGGATGAAGGCCGGAAACTTTCTTATCTGCGTATTTATTCGGGTAAACTCCACGCAAATGATGAAATATATAATTCGATAAAGAAGAAGAAAGAGAAAATCGCCCGCCTTTTACGGATGCATGCCAATAAACGGGAAAGAATTGAGATGGCTTCGGCTGGAGACATAGTTGCCGTTTTGGGTTTAAAAACGACGACTACAGGTGATACACTCTGCGCGGAAGATCATCCGATTATGCTGGAAGTGATGGATTTTTATGAGCCGGTAATCAGTCAGGCCATTGAGGCTAAAACTCCGGCTGACCAGGAAAAGCTGGCTTCGGCACTGGATAAACTGATAGAGGAAGATCCGACATTAAGGGTAAAATATGAAGAGGAAACCGCGCAAACTATAATTTCCGGTATGGGGGAATTGCATCTGGAAATTATTGTTGATCGCCTGCTGCGAGAATTCAACTGCCATGTCAATGTCGGCAGGCCCAGAGTCGTCTATCGTGAAACCATTCAAAAGAAAGTTGAAATGGAAGGAATATTTGAAAAGGAACTGGGCGAAAAGAAACACTTCGGCCATGTGCGAATTTCTTTGACTCCGCGTAAGAGAGGTGTGGGCAATGAAATAATTATTAATGTTGATGACAGTGTTATTCCCGCGGAATATTACGATGTGATTGAAGACGGCATAAAAGAAGCAATGATGAATGGAGTATTAAACAGCTATCCTGTAATGGACGTCGGAGTAATGGTAACCGGCGGTTCTTTTAAGGACGGCGAGTCTTCAGCGCAGGGTTATAAAATTGCGGCAGCAACCGCTTTCCGTGAAGGATGCAAAATTGCCGATCCGGTTATGCTCGAGCCGCTGATGATGGTTGATATTATTACACCCAGTGAATTTATGGGTGATGTTATCGGCGATATAAATGCCCGCAGAGGTGAAATTCAATCCGTTAATCCCAAGGGAACAGTAAGCGAAATTAAAGCTAAAGTGCCCTTGAAAGCCATGTTTGGATATTCTACTGATCTTAGATCTTCCACTCAAGGCCGGGCGATTTTTTCCATGATTTTTTCAGAATACAACAAGGCATGATTTGATATGGGAATAAAAAATGGAGTCCACTTGCTATGTCAGGGAAGCTCCTTCTGAATTAGGTGCCGGCACAAAGTACGTGTTTTTTATCCGGTAAAAACTCCTCATGAGGAAAAGAAGCGGTCTTCGAAAAGGGTATCTGTTCTTTGGAAAGAACGTAAGTTTATTGAACTTTTCAAATCCTTCGATCATGTTATTGGCATCCCACTCGACCATGTTTCGGGTTTGATTGAATCCCCACGTGTTAAATGTATTTGCGAGGGCTTCGTTACGAAATACTGCCTCGAAATACAGAGGCCCTGGTAGTAGTAATGGCTTCATGCTGGAGGCTTCCCGGACCGCTGTTTGTGCCGTCTCTCGCAACCTATTTCTGCCCTCGTTGATATACTGTATGCTCTCTTTCCCGGAGGTATAGGCTTCTTTGCGTTTATCCACGATCACTGATTTCGCCCAGGGCAGTACTTGCAGGGCCTGCTTTATGGCAATCTCTTCCCCTGAAACAAAGCCCACGGGCACACCAGATTCACCCAGGTATGCGCCATAGATATCCATCTCACAGGCAAGTTTCCCATTTACCCTGATTTCAGAAAAGATTCCGTAATGGGTGTGCGGGAAAAAGGCATCTGGCGTTCCTGAGGCAGCATGTATGGCGACATAAAGAACCAGATCGTAGTCCGCAATATTCCCGAAAAATGTTGGCCTGATGAAATGTCCCCCAACATAATGGGCCCTGCGATCCAGTTTGTCAATAATGCAGTTAAAACCGACCTCATGGGTGTCTTTTACCGTAACCTGCTGTGCTCCACCATCAAATGCGCCCTGAATCACGCAATTGACATCTTTGGTCAAACATTCCCGGCCATATTGCCACTCCGGCGTTCCCATGCGACATTGGCGCATACGCCAAATGCCAAAGCTTCCCTCAATATCAGCAAAAATGCCTACGTGCATACCGCTTAACCTTTCAAGAAGTTTTTGGGTAACATTTTATTTAAGGCAATTCGGATATCCGTTTTCCCCTGACAAAACTTACCATGGATATTAAACTGAATTGTGGAGAACGTCCCCAATAAATTTCCAATTATCATCTCACATTATCATCAGGGCATCAGCTGCACAAACCCCTTGTTGAAAGACCACAAGGGGATTTATATCTATTTCTTTTAATTCCTTAAAATCCATTGCCAATTGTGACACTCTTAATATAACATCATAAACAGCCTCTCTGTCAGCAGGTGGGGCACCCCTGAAACCGGTCAATAGACGATGTCCTCTGATTTCAGAAACCATTTCTCTTGCATCAAGAGGTGTTATGGGGCAGACCCGCAGGGAAAAATCCTCAAGTGCTTCCACAAAAACGCCCCCAAGCCCAAACAGAACAGTGGGGCCAAACACCTCGTCATTCTTCACGCCAATGATACATTCCGTTCCTCCTTTCAGCATCTTCTGGACTGTAATTCCGTCAAGATGTGCTCCGGGCTTATATTTCATGACATTTTCAATGATTTCCGCGAATGCAGCGCCAAGTTCCTGGTCTGTATTAATATTCAATTTTACTCCACCAGCGTCGGTTTTATGCTGTATGTCAGGGGAGTCAATTTTAATTGCCACCGGGAAACCAATATCATGCGCTATTTTCAGAGCAGTTTTAAGGTTTTGCGCCGACCCTTCCGGAGCGAGTGGTATGCCATACGCCAACAGTATCTGCTTTGATAATGATTCAGATAAGGCCTGGCCTGGTTTTGTCCCCTCAAGCAATCGTTTCACCCTGTTGCTATCAATATTTTTAAGCGGCATTTTAATGTCCTTGGCCGCACGGATTTCCTTTATCCTGCGGCTGTATTGCGTAACATGACCAAGGACACGTACAGCGCGATCTTGCGTGCGTGCAACAGGAACCCTGTGAGTACGGAGATATTGAAACTCTTCCCCGCCGAGGAGTTCCGATCCAAGCATAGAAACCATTAATGTTTTTTCAGTTGCATTGGCAGCCTCGATCACTCCATCAAGAAGAGTAAAGTTACGCCCTAACCCGGGCCAATGTTCATAAATAACCATATCTATATTAGTATCATCCAAGACTATCTTCAGTGGTTTTAAGAGTAAATCAGGCTCCACCAGAATTTGAGAAGTGGTATCTACAGGGTTTGCACTCGAGCCAAAAGAGGGGAGAATTTCGTCAAGTTTCTTGCGAGTAATTTCCGTAAAAGGAACGACTTCGAGACCGGCTGAAACGCACTTATCTGAAAGCAGCACCCCGCTGCCTCCAGAGCTTGCCACAATAGCAATCCTGTTCCCTTTTGGCAAGGGACGACCCGCGGCCAAAACACTCAGCACAGTAGTTAACTCTTCAATCCCCTCAACCCTTATAATTGCTTTTTGATGGAAAAAAGAGGTATAAACACTGTCAGATCCAACCAATGAACCAGTGTGTGATGCCGCCGCTTTTGCGGCAGCAGCATGACGGCCTGCTTTAATAAGGATTAATGGTTTTTCATTCTTCAACGCCATGTCGGCAGCATGAAATAATTTTCTGCCATCCTTTACCCCTTCAAGATATCCACCAACTACTTTTGTATTTTTATCATTGATCATGTAAGCAAGGTAATCTGAAAAGCTAAGCCCGGCCTCATTGCCCGAGCTTACAAAATAAGTAAACCCTATACCCGTCTCACTTGACATAAGATATATGGCGGTGCCAAACCCGCCGCTCTGGCTGACAAAACCATAAAACTTAAAATTATCGTCTCCGGTTTGCAATTTTGAGATTGCAAACCCAGCCGACATCCCGTTTAAGGCATTAAATATCCCCTGACTGTTGGGACCGCACAAGAGCATCCCGCTTTCTTTCGTCAGTCTGACAATTTCCTCCTGCATTTCCCTGCCGGAGTTCCCTACTTCTGAAAATCCAGAGGTAAGAACAATAACAGCCTTGACCTTTTTCCTTGCACATTCATGCAGCACATTGACAACTCTGTTAGCAGGTACTGCAATGATTGCCACATCCACCTCTCCTGGAACAAATTCAATGGAAGGATAGCACTTTAATCCGCCAATCTTCTCATATCCTGGATTAACAGGATAAACATTCCCCCTGAAACCATTTTCAACAAGGGATGATACCGGGGTGCCGCCTGGTTTAGCTGGATCGGCAGACGCCCCAATAATTGCTATTGATTCAGGATTAAAAATGATATCTATTTTCTTATCAAAAACATCTTGCTCCATAATAACCTCCCAAAAAGAATTTAAATGGGGATACTAATTTTTGACATTGCAATGTCATGTGATTGCCGGAACGTCTCACAGATTTTTACCATGCATTTAAAAGTTTTTTATGGTTACGGTAATTCCAAACGATTTAAATATTCTTGAAATTGTTCCCATTCATCGGGAGTAAAGCGATTTATAAAATGGCTGTTTGTTTGCTCAAACAGGTTTAAAAGATCTCCTTTATGCTTTATGGCCTTAGCAGATGGGGAAATTCTATACATTCGACGGTCGCTCGGTTCCGTGTGCCGTTCAATCCAACCATCTCTCTCAAGCCGGTCAAGGAGGCCCGTAGCAGTGGGTCTGTCCAGTTCCGTCTTATCTGCCAGATGACTAGGCAATAGACCTTCTTCTTCTAAAATTGCGCACAACATGAAAAACTGACCATGTGTCAGTTGGTACTTTGCGATGCCATCCCGATACCTCCGCCTGATTTTTTGAGAAGCACTGGTAAGCTGAAAACAAACGCATCGTTCAAATTCACTCATGGATGCCGCCATCCTTTTTTTGCAAAAACGTAATTGAGCATAAAGAGTTCCTGACTACGCGTGATCGAATTGAAACAAAAATATGGTTACAGTCTATACTCTGCATACAAGACCGCCTTCTCGACGTGTGACTTTACCTTCTTGTTCAAGTTTGATCAAATGACTTTCCACTAACTGCGGTCCGGGAAAGAAGCGGGCGGCGGGTTTATGATAAATTTTGGCACATAAATCAACAAAGCTTAAAGGAAAATCGTTCAGGTTCCGTAGTATAACTGAATCGAAATTGAGAATGTGCGTCCTGGTGCGTTCGATGGCCTCACGCACCCGTCCAATATTTTCGCCATGAGAGGGTAGAATGACATGGGCATTCAACTTTGCAATCCGCTCCAGACCATCAAGATAACCAATGGCTCCCCCGGAGGAGGGCGAATACCAAGCCACCACCTTGCCCACGACATCTCCAGTAAAAAGTAATCCTTTGTCGGGTTCGAAGAGAGAAACATGGCCGGGGGCATGGCCGGGAGTGTGGACTACTTGGAAATGGAAATTACCCAAACACAAGAGATCTCCGTCGACCATTTTGTTGGTGGCTTGTGCTGAGGCCATAGGACACAATGCGGCAAAATAATCCAGGACGTTGAAGCTTCCAAAAGGAGGGCTGCTTTCGTTTGTGTTGTACCTTTGGGTAAGGTTAAAATCAAAAGTTTGGTTTAGGCGCTGGGGATCGGCAGCCAGAGGTATCTCAAGCTCATGCAGGTATATTCGTGGGGAAATCTCCTGTAACAAAAAACTCATTGCTCCCATGTGGTCGGGGTGGGCGTGGGAAATCACAATGGTGTGGATATCTTGAAGGGTAAAACCTTCATCCTTAAGGAAATTTTTCAGGGAATTGAACTTTTCCTCTTTTCCGCAACCTACATCAATGAGGATGGCCCCTTCCCGATCACGAATTAGGAATACGTTCGCAGAAGCAGGCCACATGGGGGTTTCTTCTCTCAACACTTTAATCTCATTTATTATATTCATGAATAATTTTCCGATTATTTATCATAAAAAAGGTTATTCTTTCTTTCAATTCCATAAATAGTTAGCACACTAATTATTTAAATGCAAATCAAATTTGATCAGTAGTCGTCAAAAAATATGATAATTGATTGGGGAAAACAGCTAATTTAAAAGGATAATTATAAAATAATTTCCTTGCCGCAACAAAATTGTGCAGTGACCTTATTGTTTTGAGTTATAGTAAACAATAAATATTTTTTATTATTTCCTTGATAATTACTATATGTAGTGGTAATATCCTTCTATACCCCAATATATAGCGTCATAGAGAGTCAGCAATATTGAAATTCTAATTGATTAATGGAGTAGTGAATGAACATTAAAATTAGGAAAAGAGACGGTCGTTTAGTTAAATTTAACGCCGAAAAAATCACCAATGCCATCGCCAAAGCTGGCGCCGCCACTGGTGAATTTGATATCAAAGAAGCGCGTAAATTGACTATCAAGGTTTTAAATCTTGCCGAAAAACTTTTTGACGGCAAAATTTTATCCGTTGAAGAAATTCAGGATGTTGTGGAAGAAGTTCTCTTGCAGACTCCTTACCGGAAAACAGCCAAATCTTACATAATATATCGTGATCAGCATTCCCGTTTAAGGGACATTGCCAATAGAATGGAAGTTGATCTTGTTGATCAGTATTTAAAAAAACTTGATTGGAAAATCAATGAAAACAGCAATATGGATTATTCCTTGCAAGGGTTGAATAATTATATATCTTCGGAAGTGAGCAAAGTTTACTGGCTCAATGAAATCTATTCACCGGAGATTCATAAAGCGCATACGGAAGGTGATTTCCATATTCACGATTTAAGTTTGCTTTCGGTTTATTGCGTGGGCTGGGATTTGTATGATTTACTCCTGCAAGGCTTTCAGGGAGTTTCCGGCAAAGTAGAGAGCAAGCCCGCCAATCATTTGCGCAGCGCCCTGGGTCAGGTTGTTAATTTCTTCTATACCTTGCAGGGAGAAGCGGCAGGAGCACAGGCTTTTTCTAATTTTGACACCTTGCTTGCCCCGTTTATCCGTTACGATAATTTGACTATTAAAGAAATAAAGCAGGCCCTGCAGGAATTCATTTTCAATATCAATGTGCCGACCCGAGTAGGATTTCAAACGCCTTTCACCAACGTCACGCTGGATGTGACCGTACCGAAATATTATGCTGACCAGAATGTCATCATCGGCGGCAAGCCGCAGAAAGAGACTTATAAGGAATTTCAAAAAGAAATGAATCTCTTTAATAAGGCTTTTCTGCAGGTAATGGCGGAAGGCGACGCCAAGGGCAGGGTTTTTACATTTCCTATTCCCACATACAACATTACTAAAGATTTTAACTGGGATGATCCCAACTTGCAGGATTTGTGGGAGATGACGGCAAAGTATGGCGTTCCTTATTTTTCCAACTTTATCAATTCCGACATGAACCCGGAAGATGCCCGCAGCATGTGCTGCCGCCTGCGTATTGATAATCGCGAACTGGAAATGAGAGGAGGCGGATTATTCGGCTCTAACCCGCTGACCGGTTCCATAGGTGTTATAACAATAAATATGCCGCGCATTGCTTATCAGGCCAGGTCCAGGAAAGATTTCCTGCAGAGATTAGAGTGGTTTATGGACTTGGCAAAAGAAAGTCTGGAGACAAAAAGAAAAGTTCTGGAAAAATTCACTGACACTAATCTTTATCCATATACCAAGTATTATTTGCGGGGCGTTAAAGAGCGATTCAATGAATACTGGAAGAATCATTTTTCCACAATCGGCCTTGTCGGAATGAACGAAGCCTGTTTGAATTTACTGGGTGTTAATATTGCTTCGGACAAGGGCCAGGAATTTACAAAACAGGTTCTTGATTTTATGAGAAAAAAGCTCATCGAATTTCAGAAAGAAACAGGCAACAATTATAACCTGGAATCCACGCCGGCGGAAGGGACGTCATATCGTCTGGCCAGAATCGACAGGAAAAAGTACCCCGATATTATTACTGCCAGTGATAATAAATCGAAGAGCGCGGAACCGTTCTACACGAATTCCACTCAGTTGCCGGTAGATTATACGGATGATGTCTTTGAAGCGCTGGATTTGCAGGATGAAATTCAGGTAAAATACACCGGCGGCACGGTATTCCATACCTTTGCCGGAGAGAGAATTGATGATCCCCAGTCAGTAAAGAGACTGGTTCATAAGATTTGTTCCAATTATCATTTGCCCTACATTACTTTTACTCCTACTTTCAGCGTTTGTCCGTCACACGGATATATAAAAGGTGAACAGGAAAAATGTCCGACTTGCGATGATTTCTGCGAAGTTTATTCCCGTGTGGTTGGTTACCTGCGGCCTGTTAAACAGTGGAATAAAGGTAAGCAGGAAGAATTTGATTCGCGGCAGGTTTTCCAGTTTAAATAAACAATTAAAAATTGATAAGTGGAATTGCAAGTTAAAACATTATACGCGATGCATTTGTGTTTCTAGAATCAGAGGAGAAAAATGAAAATAGGCGGTTTGCAAAAAGTATCACTTATTGATTATCCGGGGTTAATTTGCGGTATAGTCTTTTTACAGGGGTGTAATTTCAAGTGCCCATATTGTCATAATCCGGAATTGGTTGATCCTAAGTTGTTCAAACCCGGCATAAGAGAAAATGAAGTTCTGGAATTTTTAAATACGCGTAAGGGAAAACTGGATGCCATATCCATTACCGGCGGTGAGCCCACCATTCAGGAAGATCTGACGTCTTTTATTAAACAAATCAAAAAAATGGGATTTGCCGTAAAACTGGACACCAACGGATCACAGCCGAAGGTTATCAAGAATCTTCTTGCTGAGAAACGGCTCGATTTTATTGCCATGGATATCAAAGCGCCTCTGGAAAAATACAGGAATATCGTCAATACGCAGGTGAATACCGAATCGATCAAAGAAAGCATTGACCTTATTTTAAAAGCAAAAATTCCGCACGAATTCCGTACAACCATCGTAGAATCACAACTTGAGGAAAATGATATTCTAGAAATAGGGAAACTGATTGCCGGCGCTAACCATTATGTTTTGCAAAAGTTTGTACCTTCAAAAACTCTGGACAAAAAGTTCCTTAAAGAAAAATCTTTTTCAGATGAAAAATTACAAAAAATTAAAAGTCATCTTGAGCATCAAATTCCATCTGTTACGATAAGATAAGAGTTGAACGGTTTTATCTGTAAATATATATTGAGCAGTAGAAGTCCGATTGGCATTCTTTAGATAATTATTTGTGATGTTGAACTAAACCGCTCACGCGGTAACTATT
Source organism: Smithella sp. D17 (assembly GCA_000753945.1). Lineage (GTDB taxonomy): Bacteria > Desulfobacterota > Syntrophia > Syntrophales > Smithellaceae > Smithella. The sequence continues at coordinate 16,833 of JQOA01000054.1, forward strand.
AAAGCAGCAGCCCCACAGCAGCGCTGCTTTTTTTGTTTTAAATTTAATTCAAGCCGCATACTCTTTTCAGTGCCTGTTAACAACAGCGGGTCCAATAAATCCCAACTGAAAGGAGTAAATCATGAGTGTAATCAGACAACGTATGACAGAACTTTCGCCAATAGAACAGCTTAATCGCTGAAAG
>JQOA01000055.1 GCA_000753945.1 Smithella sp. D17
GTTTGCTGCGCCTTTTTTCCAGTTCTTTATCCTTGCGTGATTTTCACAAAGACCCTGCTTTACCTCTTGCATCCATAATCCCAATTATGACTGCCTTTTTCAGCGCCCCCCGATATGATCTATCAGCCAAAGCATATTATGTGCCGAACACTATTGGGTGGCAGTATAAAAATGTTGTTCTTGAGCGTGTCCGTTTGGATGTTGTTTAACATCCAAAAAATAAATTAAAGGAATAAAGAGGAGGTAAACATGAAGAAAAGATTTCTGAGTATTGTAGCAGTTGCCATGGTGGTGATGTTTCTGTCTGTCGGTTCTGTTTTTGCCGCGGACGGAGCGGGAAAAAATTTCATCTCTAACAAAGTAGGCGTCGGTTTTCAGGGAATGGTTGCCGGTAGTTTTCTGAACGGTCTTTCAGCGCGCGGCTGGATCGGCGACCGTGTCGGTCTGGAAGGCAGTGTTTTTTATGGAAAAGCGGATATTGAGGCAACAAGTGGTGGATATACGGACGAGACGGATGCCGATTTGTGGATGCTGGAATTCAAAGCGATGTATGCTCTTGTCGTCAGAGATTTCAGTAAATTCTATATCGGCGGTAAAATCGGATACGGTCAGGTAAATGTCAGTGAAGGTGGTTTTGACGCTATTGATGGTGAAGCTCTCTGGACTCCCGGTGTATTTGTCGGCGCCGAATGGAGCTTCCCGCAGCTTCCCGAAGTAGGCTTCAATTTTGACGTCGGCTATTCCGCTGTACTGTTTAATCCTACGATAAATGGGAATGAAGATGTTGATATCAAGATGCACGGAGTAAACGCTACATTTGGGGTTCACTACTATTTTTAAAATTTGCTGATTTGTAAAATAAATATTCCCCCTAGGTGTTTTTTTCACAGCTAGGGGGATTTTTTTTGATGTAGAATCATGTTGTCTCATCTTGCAGATGGAAACTTCTATTGACATTTCTATGTAAGTTCATTACGTTATTATGAAACGTAAAATGTTTAATGTAGTCCGTGTGTTATTTTTGTAAAATACAAAATTTGAATGTTTTATAAATTTAAAATAACTAAGGAAATGAAGAGGAGGTTGACATGAAAAAAAGATTTTTGAGTCTTGTGGCCGTCGCCATGTTGATGTTATTTTTATCAGTTGGATCTGTTTTTGCAGCGCAGAATACAGGTTTTTATATAGGCGTTGTCGGTGGCTATGTCATGCCTCAGGAGATGACCATGAGCGATCCGTCTTACTACGGGCCGGATACCGATGCCGAATTGGATGACGGTTTTCTGGTTGGTTTCAAAACAGGATGGAATACTCCTTTTACCAGAGGAATTATGGCTCTGGAAATGGAATATAATTATATCTCCGGCACTGATTTCGATAACAGCAAGCTGGTAGATGTATTCGGAGAAGGTCTGGGGACACTTAATGGAGATATTGACATACATGCCGTTTTGTTTAACATTAAGGCCCGTTATCCGCAGGGAAGAGTCCACCCTTATGTCGGAGTTGGATTTGGTTATGCATATTTTGTTATGGGAGATATTATCGCGAGAGAATACGGAGGGTCGGGAACAATGTTTATACCCGACAGTTCGGGAGGCGGTTTCTGCTATCAGTTTCTGGCCGGTTTGGAACTGGATATCACACCTAACCTGAGCCTGGGAATAGGATACAAATATTTCGGGGCCGAACCCGAAATTGATGAAGATAACTATTGGAGCCCCAATTACGATCTTGATTATAAGGCAAGTATTATTACGATGGGCTTGACCTTTACCTATTAGGCTGTCTGAGAAGTATCTCAATGAAACCTTGTCATATCGACCAGCGGGAGATATCTTGTATATTCTTACGATCAGGAAGATTTCTCGCGGAGTATGATCCAGCGTACCCGAAATGCTCCGGGCAATGATGAATCTCTTCATGGTCAAGACATCACGAAAGA
>JQOA01000056.1 GCA_000753945.1 Smithella sp. D17
ATTCCTTTTTTACATTATCTTCCGCAAAAGTTGTTCTTTAAATTAGCCGGATATTTAGGAAGAAATAAAGAGGATGTTTATCTCCTCTCTCATCCATCTCTGAAAAAAATTGCCGAAGTAGCAAAATTTAGCGTAACTGACTGTACAGTTAATGTTATCAATGAATCTGAAAAGTATTCAAGCGAGTATAGAATTCCATTCGGGATCAAACTACCTGAAATTGTGAGTATTATCAGTCCGACGAATATTTATATTTTGAAAAAGTCAGGATGATAAAATGGATTATAAAAAGTACTTAAAATCATTGCTCTCAGTTGCCGTCATAGCGGTGTTTGTTGTGTTCTTCTACAGGGAATTCAGCGCGAACTGGGAGTCCGTAAGAACGTTTCATTTACAAATAAATTGGGGATATATTGTATTGGGTATTTTGATGATGATTGCCAACTATTTGTGTACAACATTGAGCTGGCATATAGGCATAAACTACTTTGATAATCACAAAAGACTAAAATTTACACAAAGCATTGCTGTGGTGAATATTTCGCAGTTAGGGAAATATATACCGGGGAAACTATGGTCATATGTAGCGCAAATCTACTGGCTTGCATCAAAGGGTGTACCAAAAACAACGGTTTTATATCTTAATATTGTAGCTACTTCATTGACAATATTGGTGTCTATGTTAATGGGTTGCTTATTTTTAATGATGCTTCCTGATTGGTATCATCTGAAAACTGAAATGTTGATATTTATTGGCCTTCTGCTGATAATTAATTTAGTTTTATTGAATAATAATTTCTTAAGATTCTTCATAGAAATGTTTTCGAGAATTATCAAACAAAACATATCTTTTCATCAATTATCGACTCGCCGGATTATTTCCATGCAGTTTCTCTATATTACCGGTGCGTTTTTTTGGATATTAGCCGGATGTTTTATTACCCAGGGTATCGGGTTTGGTCTGGACGGACAGAGGATACTTTTTATTGCAGCAGCAATGTTGTTAGGTGATGTCATCGGTTTTTTAGTTCTTATTGCGCCTGGTGGATTAGGTGTAAGAGAAGGGACGATGCTTTTAATATTGAAGGGTGCCGGGATAATTCAGTTTGCGCTTATTTTCCCAATAGTTGCGAGGCTATTGAGCATAGTAACAGACTTAATTATGGGAATAGTATCTGTTCTGATTATAAGCAGTAGTAAATATTTTCCACGAAATAAATAATCGGAAATTATTTCATTGAATTCGGGATTCATGCCCGTGATTTAATCTGTTGAGTAAGGCGCTTGTCTTTAATTTTATATTTGCTGCCGCATTGCGGGCATTGATATTTCCCGTCTAATTTATTGCCGCACTGGCACAGCCAGCCTTTTTGCCGCGCCGGGTTGCCCATCATTAAAGCGTAATCAGGAACATCTTTGGTGACTACCGCTCCTGCCGCGATAAAAGCGTAACTGCCGATGGTATGACCACAGACAATGGTGCAATTAGCGCCGAGAGAAGCTCCTTTCTTGATTAATGTCGTCTTAATTTCCGACATTCTTTTAATCTCAGAACGGGGATTAATAACATTCGTAAAAACGACGGAGGGGCCGCAGAAAACATAATCTTCAAGGGTCACACCTTTATAAACAGATACGTTGTTTTGTATTTTACAACCATTGCCGATTTTAACTTCAGGACCAATAACAACATTCTGGCCGATCGAACAGTTTTTACCGATTTTAGAACCCGCGATTATATGGGAAAAATGCCATATCTTTGTTCCTGTTCCCACTTCGACGTCATCATCAATTTGTGACGTGGGGTGGATATCGTAGTTTGCTTTATTCTGCGGATTTAAACCGGAATCATTTCTTAAAGTGATTCTTAATCCATTTTCATTCAGTGAACATTCGGAAGCATTTAAAACTTTCAGCACGCGTAATCCTTCCTCACCACTGGTTAAAGCGGGTTTCCCTTTTGCAACGCAATCAATAAAATGTTCACATTCGACTTTGAGCGGCTCGGCATAAGGAATAGAAATACGTTCCGGAACGCCGCGAGTCGGAACGGGAACGTTATTTTCCCAATTCATGTGGTGCGGATAAATGAGCAGTTTTTCTTCCCAGGGCAGGGTATCGTCAAACACAGCCATTTTATGATCACCGACAACAACCAGTTTCTGATCTTTGAAAGGATGCAGCCAGGAAACAAACACATGAGCCTTCAAACCGGAGGAAAATTCCAGATGAGTTGTCGTGACATCGGCGATATTTTTGTGCAGATAATTACCGCCGGTGGCAATGACGCTTTCCGTTTCTTCGCCGGCCAGAGCGAGAATCATCGAAATATCGTGCGGTGCGAAAGACCATAGAATATTTTCTTCTCTTCTTATTTTCCCCAGATTCAGACGATGCGAGTATATGTAATTAATCCGGCCCAGTTGGCCTTCCTTTGCCAGTTGTTTTAACTTAACGAAAGCGGGGTGATACTGCAAAAGATGTCCGACCATTAAAACCAGATTATTCTTGTGTGCCAGGGCAATCAGTTCCGCGGCGTCTTTTCCCGAAAGAGTAAGAGGTTTTTCCACGAAAACGTGTTTCCCGGATTGCAATACCTTCTGCGCCAGTTGAAAATGAGTTTCCGCCGGTGTGGCCACAACAACGCCGGAGATGTCATCGCGGGAAAGAACATCAGCAAGCGAGGTAGAAAAGTCACAGGAAGGGTAAAGTTTTTGCATTTGTTTTAGTGACACGTCATCTTGATCACAGATAATTTTCAGAGCATTTAATTCAAAGAAATTGCGGATTAAATTTTTCCCCCAATTCCCGGCTCCGACGATGGCAAGGGAAGGAATCTTTTTTTTATTGGTCATAATTTATTTATTCTCCACAAAAGCCGTC
>JQOA01000057.1 GCA_000753945.1 Smithella sp. D17
ATAATACTGTCTGCCTTTATCGGGATATCTCCAAAATCGTTAGCCTTTTTATTTTATCTTTTATTAGCATTATTATTATATCGTTTAATTCCTTCTATTATTCCTGATAAATTAACACTATATAAGTTCATCCATTTAATGTATTTTTCATTAATAGTTTTATTCATATGGCAGCTCTATGATACTTTTTCCCCAAACAAGATTTTTTCTTTTTTTATTGAATTACCAATAATTATTGGACCAAATAACTATAATGACCTTGATTTAAATCGATTATTCTATTCTCCAGGTATCAGTTTATTATGCTTATATACTTCGCTTTATTTCCTAATATCAGACGATTATGAATCATTTAATAAAAAATATTTATCTGTAATAGCCGGTATATCGTTTGCCAGCATTTATTTAACAGCAACGCGTGGTTATATTTTGCAGTTTGAGAATGGTAGACCGTAGATTAACATAAGATTTGAATTGCCAGTGCAACTTAAGCGGAAGTCTGGGACAGTGATAGATCGACTTCGTGGGGATGAACATAAATTACCGTGGGAAGACCAATCTTTTGAGGTTTGCTGACTCCCCATTGAATTAGAAATATAGGAGCAATCCGTAAATATCCTCCGCCGAAAACCGAAAACATTTTTCCGGCCATCTGCTTTATCTCAGCGCTTCCAGCCCTTTGCGATCCAGAATGCTCAGTAGCTTGAGCGAAGGCCCGGCAGGATGCTTATCTCCGATCTCCCACTTCTGAATTGTAGAGAGGCTTGTATTGAGCACGGCCGCCATAACAGCCTGGCTAAGTCGATAACGTTCCCGAAGAGAACGAATCTGCTCTGCCGAATAAGCAGAAACCGGTTCGACACATAAAAAATCATACTCCCGCATCTTGTGCTTATCTATAAACCCGAGTTTATGCAGATCCTGGGCTGTTTCATGGACCGCGCTTAAAAGGCGGCTCTTATACTTTTCCCGCTTCATGTTTGACCTCCACCAAAGAACCTTCTCCAATAGCAACTTTAATTTGCGCTGCAGTCATACCAAGAAGGTCTTTTGCGAGTATTTTCAAAGTTACCAGTTCTTTTTCTGAAATATTTTCAAGCTCGTTCTTTTCAAAACCAAATACAAAAAACCATCGATCATCCAGGTTCGTTGCCAGCAATGTTCTCGTACTGCCGCGTTTTCCTCTCCCTGGCAAAGCAATTCGCTTTTTAACAATTCCACCACCAAGATCGGCATCCAGCAAACCACTCTTAATTTCAAGAACGGCCTTTTTTAGCAACGCATCGTTTAAACCAGTCTTTCGCGCCCATCTGGTAAAATTTCTAATTTTATAAATCATCTTTGTACACACTATACCACTTAGTGAAATGCTTTGCAAGTTTAAATCACTTAATCACTTAATCATCCAAACATCTAAACATCTTACTTTTTTGCTTAACTACTTAACCCTTAAATCTTAATTACTTTTCTTTTCACTTTTCACGGTTTGTTTCTACTTAATTACTTAAAACTTAAATCTTAATTACTTTTCTTTTCACTTTTCACTTTTCACTGTTGTAGTTACTTAACCCTTAACTACTTAACACTTAAAACTATTTTTATTGAACTTAAATCTGTTTCTTTTTAACCTAGAACTTTGAACATCTTTTCAAAGGTACTTAAATCTGTTTTTTAAAGGAAGGAAAATACAAAATCCCGCTGATACACCAATCACATTGGCCAACATGTCACTAATGTTAAAAGATCGATACGGAACAAAATACTGCACACACTCACTGACGACAGCATAAAGCATTCCCCAGACAAACCATGAAGGTAAGTTTTTTTTGAGTCTAATGCAAAAAAAAGCCCAGGGTATAAATATTGCCACGTGTAAAAGATGATCGGCACGAAAAGAAATTATGAATGTATTCGTCAATACATCGGAGTTGCCGAGAGGTATTACGGCCAGGACAATGATTAAAACAGGATATGCAATGAAAATATTTTTCAACTTTTTCTTTTGTTCCGTTTTACCGTTCACCGTCTTTTTTAAGAGTTTCTAATCTTCCAACCCTTCTAATCCTCACTCCTCTGTTTTCAACAAAAAGGATTTCGGATTTCCCAGCCTTTTTTGACAGGACATACAACCCACGCAGTTTTTCAACATAGAACATAGAACCTTGAACATTGAACAGTTGTGTCCTCCGCCGGCGCGTATAGTCCGGCAGGGAACCCCGGCAGCCTGCCCGGCGCATGCCGGGTATGCCTGGGCATGCCTGGAGAGGTGTCACCCGGCATGCGCCGGGTAGACTCCGTGACGGAGGTGGATTTTTTACTTAAAACTTAACTACTTAACCCTTAAATCTTAAATCTGTTTCTTTCTTTTCACTCTTCACTGTTGTAGTTACTTAACCCTTAACTACTTAATTACTTAAAACTATTTTTTATTGAACTTAAATCTGTCTTTTCCTAACATAGAACTTAGAACAGAGTTTTGATATCAATATACGAACCCTTCGCGATTCAATGTATCAAACATATCATCCATTGCTGTTACAGGATATATATGGAAAGCGCCGCGCTGTTGGATGTCTTGTCCTCCGTATATTACGCCGCCTCCGTGCGGCGGGTCACTCATGATACGATAAAAATGCTTCAATCCTTTGAAGAAATCAGCGGCGATTGTTGCTCCAGACTTTACTTCCAATGGAAATAAGTCATGGCCGCTTTCCAGAATCATATCCACTTCATTTCCACGGCTGTCGCGGTAAAATGTAACCGTATTTTTTCTGCCTTTGTTGAAACGATATTTAATCGCCTCCATAAGCACAAGATTCTCGAAGAGATTACCTCTCAGCGGATCACGGCTGACATGAATTTCACTTTCCATTCCCAGCAAATACGCGGCTAGACCGACATCGTAGAAATATATTTTGGGGGATTTGATCAATCGTCTGGAAGTATTGCGATACCAGGGTCTAAGCAGAAAAATAATATAACTCGCTTCAAGAAGGGATATCCACGATTGCACTGTTGTGTGAGAAACACCCGTATCGTTTGCCAGACTTTGCATGTTGATGACCTGTCCAATGCGCCCGGCGCACAACCTGATGAATTTTTGAAAAACATTCAGATCACGAATAGAAATCAACTGTCGCAAATCCCTTTCAATATATGTTTCATAATAATCCCCCAACGCCTGCGTAGGATTCAATTTCTGATCGTGGATACGCGGATAGAAACCTTTCAACAGCATCATATCCAGTGATTCGGACATGGCTAGTTCCCGAATTTCGGAAATACTGAAAGGTAGCAGTTTTAACAAAGCGGTGCGGCCGGCCAGCGATTGATTGATAGTGTTCATCACTTCAAACTGCTGGCTGCCGGTAAGAATAAACTGCCCCGGCGTTTTACGTTCATCGACAATGCCCTGAATATAAGAAACGAGCTGAGGAACGCGCTGAATTTCATCAATAATAACACCACCCGTGTAGGCGGCTAGAAACCCGCGCGGATCTGAAGAAGCGTGTGCGCGAACATCGGGAATTTCCAGATTGGCATAGGCCATATCCGGGAATACTTTGCGGCACAGAGTTGTCTTCCCGCTTTGCCTGGGCCCTGTCAGGGTGACAACGGGGTATTGATGTGATAAATTATGAAGTATAGGTTCAACAGTTCTATTAATCATATCAAGTCATTAACAAATAAGTGCACATTATGCAAGTAATACTTTCATGTTGTGCGGTAATCGCAAGGCCAAGTCGATACTTAACTTCCCGGTCATTTCGACTGTGGGGAGAAATCTTGAATCTTTTTTGTCCTCCGCCGGCGGGGGTGGCGCAAAGCGCCGGAGGTGGAAACAAACTGTCCCCCGCTGGGGGGGGGAGGGGGTGGAAAATTCTTTTGCTGGTTCAGGCTTGCAGCCTGAATCGAAACATTTAGAAGCAATCTATTTCCTGGATTCCGGCCAGGTCGGGAATGACAGTGGAGGAGTTCTTTTTTCCCCTTTACGTTTCGCTATTCATTGTTGTAGTTACTTAAAACTTAATTACTTAAATCTTAAAACTATATTTTCTCTTTTCCCTTAACTACTTAAATCTTAAAACTTAAAACCGTTTTTATTATCCTTAAATCTTAAATCTATCTTTTTTCAACTTAGAACATTGAACTTAGAACTTAGAACCGTCTTTTCCCCTTCACCCTTCACCCTTCACCAGTAGTGTCTTTCCCCTTAACTACTTAACCCTTAAATCTATCTTTTTTCAACATAGAACGTAGAACTTAGAACATAGAACCGTCTTTACCTTGAACCTAGAACGTAGAACTTTGAACATAGAACAGTTTTTTCTTTCCCTTAACTACTTAACCCTTAAAACTTAAAACTATCTTTTCCTAACCTAGAACATAGAACAGCTATGCGGGGAGACAGATGAATCCTTGTTCTTTGAAATGCTTGTCAAGAGTGAAGACAGTTGTAACTCCTGAAAGCCGCATGATTTCAAAACTCACGCAGTCAACAAGACTCAGTTTTTTCCTCTTAGCCGCAAGCATTAAGCCCATTGCCGCATGATGCACAGACTTGTCAATCCATTCAACACTAAGTACAGGAACAATATCTTCCTGAAACAGCTTTGTCGCGGCCATTCCTAATCGGTTCTGCACGAGGGCACATGTTTCCACGAGGACATAATTGGTTGTCACGAGCGTTTCTTCGGACGTCAAAATATCCATCCAGATTTTTGCCGCTCCGGTATGACACGCGTCGTCTTTGTCCAGGACGGCTATGAATCCCGACGTATCTATAAAAATGCTCATTTGCTAAAAATCTCTGTCAGGTAGGAATCGTGAGAGACTGCCAGATCATTAACACCGGATCTGAAGCGACCGGCGGCCGCCATTGCGCGTTTCCGACGCTGCTCATCGTCGCCCTCCTTCTTAGCCTTGGCAAAAAAATCTACTGACTGCCTGATAATCTCAGCCATTGATACATGCTGGGCGACGGCCATTTTTTTTAGAAATGCCACCTGTTTCTCCGGCAATTGTATCTGTGTTCTTACCATATATACCTCACGTCAGTGATTACACTTTTAATAAAGTGATAACAGTTATCCGGCAACATGTCAATCTAAAATAAATACGTTAACCCTTAATCTTTCCTGGATTCCCGAACAGGTCGGGAATGACAAACGGAGGAGTTCTTCTTTCCCCTTCACTTGCTTCCCTTAATTACTTAACTACTTAACTACTTAAATCTTAATTACTTAAAACTTAATTACTTAAAACTTAATTACTTAAATCTTAATTACTTAAATCTGTTTTTATTTTACTTAACTACTTAAATCTTAATTACTTAAAACTATTTTTTATTGAACTTAAAACTATCTTTTCGTAACATTGAACATAGAACGTAGAACATAGAACAGTCTTTTTTTCTCTTCACCCTTTGCCGTCGATTTCGTGTGTCTTTTTCTCGATGGTGGCAACTACTTTTTTAATGATTCCACAACTGCCGTATGCTTTATTAAAATCATTCAAAAGCGTTTGCGCCGCCGGTAAAATATCAGTTGCCATATCTTGCAACGTCTTGAGAACAAAACGTGATTTGATAGCGACGGATTCGCCTAATTTCTCCCAATGTTTCTGCTGTATCCATGATGGTCTGTTCTCTCCGCCAATCCTCATCGACTGCTTTTGGGTCAAATCCGGATAGACCTGCGTGCAGATCAAATCGTAAAAGGGCGCCAGACGCGGCCCCCGGTCGGTGAATATTATGGCCAGATTCTTGGCATGAGCGTCGGCATTGCCGATAAGAAAATTGAAGATCGTCCATTGCAAAAGCGCCAGACGATCAGCGGCGGGGCTGATGCTTTTCCCCTGCAATAATGTAAAGCAATGCCCTAAAGAAGGACCGCCCTCGCTTTCGTATTTCTGTTCGGGCAAAAATCCCAGGGCCTGGCAGAAATCTTCCTGATGAAGGCGCATAATATGGCCATCCTTGTTGCGGCTACGATCATAACGTTGAATGACGTAGAGTTTATCGAGGCCGCGGCGGATCGCAACCGGCGGTGCGGGCAATCCCATCTTTTGCGCCAGCATCATGCAGAAGGCTTCATTCTCCACCGTATCTTCCAGATCCCTTATCGGCGGTTTAAGTATATGGGTGCTCGGCGCGTTTCCCGAAGCGATAAAAATGCCTTCGCCTTCCATGTAAACCGGCAGTTTGTTTTGCGCGCCGGCAAGGGAAAGGCGCATACCTTCCACTCCGGCCATCAGAGGTCTTTTGGGAAGGTCGGTGATAATCCGATGCAATTCCTCCTCATTGAGACGCTGATAACCCGGTTTCACAACAGGGACAAAACCGGCAGGAAGAACAGATACAGCCCCGGCACATTCACCGCCTATACTGTTTAACATGGCAAAGTCATTGCTCGCTGAAATTTGCAGACGCCGGGCGATGATTCGTTTTACTTCCGCCTCCGGTAAAAGATTGGAAAAAAAAGGACGGGAGAGATCATCAGGATATATATCCGTTCTCAATGGAAGGTGCAGAGATAAAGGAATGGCGTTTTTTTTCCTGATCCATTCCGCATCATATTGGAAAACAAAACGTCTTTTTTCATCCAGCCGGAGATGTCCGGCCAGATGGTCCCAAAGATAGACATCAAGCCCCGGATTGCCGCTATTATTATTCATTCGGCCACTTCCTTGATTCTATATAAACGTCCAGCCCCAGCGCTTTCAGAACCTGCAGGACTTTCCCCATCTGCACTGTTGCTTTCCCATTTTCCAGATCAGACATAAATCTGTACCCGACACTGCATAAAGCTGCGGCATCGGCTAATGTCAGACCGTCGTCTTTGCGTTTTTTTCTTATGACAGCGCCGATATCCATCGCCGTGATGACATTATTTTTCATAATATTTATTCCTTAACGGGAATAATAACGGTTTATATTACATCAGTCAAGGATTATATTCCCGTAAGGGAATAATTGGATTGTAGATGATTTTTATTTCTGTAATATTACCGTACGGGATAGACTGGTTTTGTCCCTTAACTCTTAAAACTTAAAACTATCTTTTCTTAACCTAGAACATAGAACCGTTCTTCTTTTTTCCCTTAACTACTTAACTACTTAAAACTTCTAAAATGTCATCCCCGAATGGGCCTGTCGGGGATCCAGTTTTTTTTCTTAATTCCTTAACTACTTAACTACTTAAATCTTAATTACTTCTTTTTAATGTACTTAACTACTTAAAACTTAATTACTTAAATCTTAATCACTTCGTTCTTATCGCCCAGAAATCATCAGAAAGATTCCGGTTGGTAAGGTAGGCATACGGCATCGTAAAATAGCCTTTCATGCCCCAGTCTTCGCCCCAGGAATTGCGCACGATAAATCTTTTTTTAGCATCATCATAGCCCACAGCAAGAACCGCATGTCCTCCCAGCGCCTGCTCACTCTTTTTCGGCATATTGACCGTGCCGGTTTTGGCCACAGCCTGCGTCTCAAAACTTTCATACACCATAAAACCGAAAACAAACGGAAAACCCTCGGCCAGGCAGGCGCGCATTTCATCGAGCGTCAGAACGCGGTGATAGGAAGTGATCTTGTGATTTAACCCATCTTTGTAACAGGCAGCCGACGGTTTAACTTTGAATTTTGAAACAACATAAGGCCACATTATCTCCGAGCAGGCACCCTGTTTGGCCAGCGTCTTGATGCCGTCGCGGATCATGGCGCCGGAATCTGAATCGACCGAATGTTCAATGACGCGTTCATTATAATAAATAAATAATCTGCTGAAATCTTCGAAATAAACCTTGTCTTTGATTTCCAGAAACTCCAGCGCGCCCGCCAGCGCATTGGCCGTACAGCTACCCAAATTACCCTGGTCTTCCACTTTGGAACATGACGGACGCAAATCCACCTTACGGGGCAATTTTGCCGGCACACGAAGTATGGCTTTGAGCAGATAATCCCGCTGATCGGGAACATCAGGAACCCAGCCGTAACGACAGTTTTTCATCCTCACCTTTTTAGCAGCAGCAACTTTTTTTACAGCCATATAAACAAACCTCCTTAAAAAGAATTTGATTGTGCTTATACTACTATAAACTTCTGAAACCGATTCTTCCTGATACCTAAAGCGAAAAACTTTTTATTGTGCTTAAAATTGTTTCTATTTACTTAAATCTTAACTACTTAAATCTTAAAACTATCTTTTCTCTTTTCACCCTTCTCATTTCACTGTCCCCCGCTGGCGAGGGGTGCAGGGGGTGGAAATTTACTTTTCTTCCTTAACTACTTAATTACTTAAAACTTAAAACTATTTTTATTGAACTTAAAACTATCTTTTCTTAACATAGAACTTTGAACGTAGAACTATTTTACCAACAACCTCTTTACCTGATTCTTCGCATTTTGCGTAAGATATTCTTTCATCCAATGCCATTTGTTATCCGTCCATCTTTGTGGATGTACCGTTATCATGATCTGTGAGGGCAAGCGCCCGTTATTAGCAGCGTCAATAATATCCTGCGTGGAGTGAAACACCAATCCTACTTCTTCCCACTGATCTTGATATTGCGGTATCCTGTCCCGTCTGCTTACCTTAAAACCATCCCATCTGCGCCCGGTATCGGTCAAATAGAATGCTTTTGAGAAATCTATATCGAAATATGGTTCGCCGACAATACCAAGAGATTTGTAATCATATTTCTTCCACAAATCCCGGCTGTCCCATTTTGAAAGTGGACTCCCATGCATACAGATTGTACTCACCGGTGCGAGTGCACGTAGTTTTTCCAAATTCCTTCTAAAATCATCAAACGCCAAGTCAAATAATTGCTCTTCACTTCTTACACTTTTCGTCTTACTCATCTCTGATAGGTTTTCATAATGATAGCCGATTTCATGGCCTAAAGCAGAAATCTCTTTGATGATGTTTTCATCCCAGCTTTCAGGAACCGCACGGAAATAATACGAACCCTTGATTCCGATTTCATTTTCAAGCTTTGCCGACACCAGACTGTTTTCAGGCAATTTGTCAACATCGTGACGCAGGACGATAACTTTACCATTAGTGTTAATTATAAAATCTGAAAAAGTTCGAAATAGATAACTTTTTGAATTCAGCGATTTCAGCAAAGCGCGATAAGCCTGCAACGTAAAATCTTTCATTACTCTACTTATATTCTAGTATGGCATTTAAACATCTTTCTGCCGTCCGACCATCCCAGCGTGTGGGGCGGTTGGAAATCCGGGGTTGTTGCAGGGCCTTATTGAATTCATTCCGCATCATATTCACATCATTGCCCACCAGTACGCACGCACCACCATGCTCGCGCAGTGTAATAGGCCGTTCGGTATTCCAACGCAGAGTAAGGCAAGGGGTTCCAAGAACCGTGCATTCTTCCTGTAAACCGCCACTGTCGGTTAACATAATACGTGCATTCATGTTTAGACGCAACATAGCCAAATATCCCAAAGGTTCAAGTAAAATAATATTTGGATTTTTTACAATGACGTCAAAAAGACTAAACTCCTTCAACTTCTTCAGTGTGCGCGGATGTATTGGCCATAACAGGGTGATAATCGAAGACACTTCGTTAATAAGAAAATCAATTATCGGAGCGAGCAGCTCTTTTTTGTCCACATTCGATGGCCGGTGCAAGGTCATCAAGGCGTAATTTTCTCCTTTTGGAATTGCTGTATTTAAATTAAAATCAGCCAGTAGATTCCTATTTATAATATCTGCAATACGTAAAGAAGAAACTTTTTCACGATTGGCTTCTAACGTATCAATCATGATGTTACCGACAAATCTGATTCTTTCGTCAGGCGTGCCTTCTTTTATTAAATTATTTGAGGATAACAAATCAGGTGTAAGCAACAAATCGCATAATCTATCCGTTACTATTCTATTAATTTCTTCAGGCATGGTCATATCGCCAGACCGTAAACCAGCCTCGATATGGCAGCACTTTATCCATTGTTTTTTTGCTGTTACTGAACAGGCTAGTGTGGCATTTACATCTCCGACTACAACCACCCAATCGGGATTTTCAGTGAGTAAAACTTTTTCAAACGCGATCATTGTATTACCTACTTGCTCAGCATGCGTTCCTGAACCGACACCAAGATTAATATCCGCTTGCGGAATATTTAATTCTTCAAAAAATTTCTTTGACATACGATCATCATAATGTTGGCCGGTATGTACAATGATATGTTTAATGTGCTGATTATTTTTTTCGCTATTATGCTTTTCTATAGCACGGGTAAATGGTGCTATTTTCATAAAGTTAGGCCTTGCGCCGACAACTGAAATTATTTTCATAATGTTTATTTAAACTGACTCCAAAATTCAGAAGTAGCATTGATCAAATTATTACTTTCTGGATAATTTTCGACAAACCACAACCAAAATGCTGTAACGTCAATTTTACTATTGAGCATTTTTTGTCTCCTGATTTGCCATTCTTCGGATAAATTTGGCATTTGTAGTAATTCTTTCAATTTCGATAAAAAATCTTCGAAACGTTCCGGTAAATAAACATAAGTAAGCCCGAATACTTTTTCTTCTTCCTCTAAATAAGTAATCCGTCCTGCAAAGGAATTGCAGCGTAATGACGGGATTCCCAGCATAGCTGCTTCTGAAGTCATTGTTTGACTGTCGCCTAAAAACAAAGTAGCATATGACATTAATGAATGAATTTTTTCCGGTGCAACTTTAAGTTGATATTGCATTAGTTCCGGTTCAATATCCCGCTCGGTAGTTATAAAAATCCTACCGTGGGATTTCAATATTTCAATAAGTTTTAGCTTTTGATCTAATGATAAACCTGATATTCCTATATCATGATGTGCTTTAAATACATTAAAACGCATAATGAAAAATTTTTCACCTTTTTTTAGACCGCTTTCATTTAAAACCTTTATATCCGGTGTGAATCTCTTTGGATGTAAATAAGCTAATTCATGATAACCCGGATAATATATAGTATCTTTTCTTTTACGTTTTCCTAAGAGCGCTTCTGGAGAAAGTAACGCATCAGCGAATGGATGCACATATTTTGTTACCAAAGGTTGGACTTCATCATCGTCATCATCGAAAACAATTGACTTGATTTTTGAAAATCTAGACACATGAGTAATGGTTACGGAAGTGCCGATAGCAATATCAATTCTTTTACGCTTGCAAAGCCAATATAATTTAACATCGTATAGAATTTGCTTCAGGGCTTTTCCAATTAGGGAATCCGATTTCTGAGAAAAGACATCATATTTAAAACCGTAAAAATCCAATAATCTTTTTGCAACATCAATATCTTTTACGGACCAAAAAACTTGATTGCCTCTGTTTTCTAATTCTCTGGCTAAATTTCTATAATAATGTACATGAGCAGGATGCCCTATATCAATCAAAACTCTCATTATTTAATTTTAGCAAGCACTTTAAGACCAAGTACCCCTATCTTATAAAGTAAAGGATTAAGTATTAAAAGATATCTGCCGTGCTCTACCAACTCTCCTCCAAATTGTAATTTGAAATCTCTTACACCATAATCTTCATCCGGTTTACCTGCGCCCATAAAATCGACATATTCAAGATTATTATTAATGGCAAATTCAATTATTCCCATTATTGCAATATGAGTAGGGTATATTTTTTTGTGGTAATCTCTGATACCAGCATAATACATAGTGTAGATAGATAGGCCTTCATAATATAAACAGAAAGCACCTCCAATTATTATGTCTTTATGTGTTACGATGAAAACTTTTCCTATCTCACTTTCATAAAGATTTTTAAAATATGAAAAATCGGGAAGTGGTAATTTTACTCTTGCGGCATATAAATCTTTTAAAATTTTATATAATTGATCAACCTCTTCAATATC
>JQOA01000058.1 GCA_000753945.1 Smithella sp. D17
GTCGACTTAGGTGATATTGAACGGGTCATCATGATCAATCAGCAGCCCATCGGACGCACTCCTCGATCTAATCCGGTAACTTATACGGGAATTTTTTCTTTTATCCGCGATCTTTTTGCCAATCTTCCCGAAGCTCGGATGCGCGGCTATAAACCCGGCCGATTCAGTTTTAACGTGAAAGGCGGCCGCTGCGAAGCCTGTGAAGGCAACGGCATGATCAAGATAGAAATGCATTTTTTGCCGGACGTTTATGTAACTTGCGACGTGTGCCGCGGTAAACGGTTTAATCAGGATACGCTCGATGTAAAATATAAAGATAAGAATATTGCCGATATCTTAGATATGACGGTCAACCAGGCGTTGCAGTTTTTTTCCAATATCCCGTCGATTAAATCACATTTGCAAATGCTCTATGAGGTTGGTTTAGGCTATGTTCATTTGGGGCAGTCGGCGACCACTCTTTCCGGCGGAGAAGCGCAGAGAATAAAACTGGCAAGGGAATTGGGCAAGAAAGTCAACAGTAATACTCTTTATATTCTGGATGAACCGACTATTGGATTGCATTTTGCGGATATTCAGAAGTTGCTGGATGTTTTAATCCGCCTTGTGGATATGGGTAATACGATGGTCGTAATTGAACATAATTTAGATATAATTAAGTGCGCAGATTACGTTATTGATCTCGGACCGGAAGGCGGTTCCGGTGGCGGTAGAATTATCGCCTCTGGTACAGTCGAAAAAGTGGCACAGGAAGGAAAATCTGCAACAGGTCAATTTTTGAAAAAAATTATTTATGCCTGATAAAATTTTGTATATTTCCTCATTCTACATCTACAAGAGAATATTGCCCGAACTGTAAATCTATGATCCCTTAATGAATAAGGTCTTGACATAATCATAAAAATGATATTAAATTCATATTTAACACAGCTATAGTTGTTAATGAATATGGTAGAAATAATATTCTAAAAATATTGTACAGGATTGTGTGATAGAAAGGATTCGGAACTGCCAAAAACTTTGAAACATAAACATCCAATATTAGTAGTCGACGATGAAGATGCTATCCTTAATGCTTTCAATCGTATTTTAGCCGATGAAGATTATGAAGTTCATACAGCGAGCAACGGATTAGAAGCGCTGAATAAATTGCGAACAGCTCAAAGACCTTATTCCCTTATTATTTCCGATCAAAGAATGCCGCTGATGAGCGGTGTGCAGTTTTTTGCCCAGGCCAAAAATATTTTTCCGGACGCCGTTCGTATCCTCTTGACCGGTTATGCCGATACCGGTACCGTGATTGATGCCATTAATAAAGGAGAGGTCAGTCTTTATTTTACAAAACCATGGCATGAAGAAGAATTGTTGTTCCATATCAGACAGTCGATTTCCAAAGTGGAAATATTGGACGAGAATAGACGTCTGATTGAATTGATAAAAGATAAAAATGCCGAGTTACTGGAGTTAAACAAAACTCTTGAAGATAGAACTAAAAAGAAAACATCAGATTTGTTTGCTCAAGCTGAAAAACTCAAGGATAGTTACAAAAAATCGCAGATAATTTTAGAAGGCATAGTTAAGACATTATCTAAAATAGTTGAAACAAGAGATCCTTATACTTCAGGACATGAAGATCAAGTAGCTAGAATTGCTTGTGAAATTGCAAAAGAAATGCAATTGCCTGAAGAACAAATTACAGCGATTAATATTGCCGCCACTCTTCATGATATCGGCAAAATATCCGTGCCTACAGAAATATTGACAAAACCAGGCCTTTTAAGTGATCTGGAAAGAGAAATAATCAAGACGCATTGTAAAGTTGCCAGAGATATCCTTGTAAATATTGAGTTTCCTTATCCGGTGGGAGAAATTATTTTTCAACACCACGAAAGGATAGATGGTTCAGGTTATCCAAGGGGTTTAACGGGAGATGCGATTGCACTTGAAGCACGCATTATAGGAGTTGCGGATGTTATTGATGCCATGGCTTCCTATCGTCCTTATCGGCCGGCGCTGGGTGTTGATGCAGCTGTTGCAGAAATCGTCAGATTTAAAGGAGTAGCATATGATGCGGCAGTCGTGGATGCCTACTTAAAAATTCATAAAAATACCGGCAAGAAAAAAAATAATCAGGTAATGTATAATTGATGAAGTCGTAAAAAGTCGAAAAACCGTCATACCGGTGAAGGCCGGTATCCAGAACCTATTGAAATAACTGGATTCCCGCCTTCGCGGGAATGACAAAAAAGGGCAAAAGCGACTTTTTACGAGACCATCATAATTAGCTACTGAAAAATAGCGATCGTTAGTTATCCTCGTTTACCGAAAATTGCCCTGCCGATACGGACAATTGTTGCACCTTCTTCAATAGCGACCTCAAAGTCATCAGTCATACCCATGGAAAGTTCTTCCATATGAATACCCGTAATTCCTTCACGGGTGATATTGTCGCGAAGATTTCTCAGAGCACTAAAATATGGACGGGCATCCTCCGGATTGGCTAAAAAGGGCGCCATTGTCATTAGTCCCCGCACAGAAAGATTCTCCGACTGGGAGACATTTTTAATCAAATTAATAGCGTCATTGGCCGGAATGCCATCTTTTGTTTTTTCACCACTTACATTGACTTCAATCAGAATATTTATCTTACGGCCGGTCAGGCGGGCTTTTTTATCCAGTTCCCGGGCCAGATCAATGCGGTCAACGGAATGAATATAGTCGAAGAGTTTGACGGCATATTTAGCTTTGTTGGTTTGGAGATGTCCAATCATGTGCCACTGAATACTCTTTTCTATGGCGGCGATTTTTTCTTTTGCTTCCTGGACGTAATTTTCTCCGAACATGGAAATGCCCGCTTCAATTGCTTTACCGATGGATAGGGGAGAAACAGTTTTAGTTACTGCTAAAAGTTTAATGGACTCAGGAGTGCGTTGAGATCTTGCTGCAGCGGCAACTATCCTTTGCCTGATCGTGCTTATATTGGCGGCAATGTCCATTTCCATAAAATTTATCTCGCTAGAAAGCTCCGTTTGAGTCCTGCCGTTAGAAGGTCAAAGATCTTCTAACGGGGTATACCGGAAATTGAGTGCCTTGAGATTTTTAAATGCTTCCAAAACTTCGCAAAGCGGCAGCCCGATCACGTTTGTATAAGAACCGCGAATTGATTGAATGAAGCAGGCGCCTTTTCCCTGTACCGCATATCCACCGGCTTTATCGTATGGTTCATCACAAGAAACATACCATTTCATTTCTTTGGGGCTAATTTTCTTAAATAGTACGGTGGATTGAATAACTTTCGTTTGGTAAACTCTGGCGGCTGCGTGAGCAATAGTGAAACCGGTAAAAACCTTGTGTTCGCGTCCGCTTAATTTCCTGAGCATCCCTAGTGCCTGTTTTTTGTTTTTTGGTTTTCCTAAAATAAGGCCGTCAATAACCACAATTGTATCGGCTCCCAATACCCATGTCTCGGGATAT
The DNA here is from genome assembly GCA_000753945.1 of Smithella sp. D17. GTDB lineage: Bacteria > Desulfobacterota > Syntrophia > Syntrophales > Smithellaceae > Smithella. The sequence continues at coordinate 3,475 of JQOA01000058.1, forward strand.
TTATTAGCGATAACAGTAGCTTTATCACTAGAGAGTCTTTTTACATGCTGTCGCGGACTTTCTCCGGCAAGGTAATTTTCGTTGACCCGGGGATGGATTATTTTAAACTTCAATCCCATAGACTGCAGTAGTTCCTTCCGTCGCGGCGAAGCCGAAGCCAGAATAAGAGGTGCGCTTGAAATAATGGGCATAGTTATTTACTGTTTACCTTGAAATATTTTTTCTTTCTATCACAAATTTATTTTTGTCTGTCAAATGTAAATTCTATTTGATTATGGTAGTTGTTTGGAGTTATTATAAAAAAAATAGAAACAAGCATGGGGTGAAAAATGAAAAGAATATTAGGTGTATTTTTAACATGCATTTTATTAGTGTGTTTGGGGAGTGTTGCTCTGGCTAAGGAAAGAGTTGTGCAATTAAACATACCCGGGTGCTCCGCTTGAAACACCAAAGCCAGGATGGGTTCCATCCTGAAACCAATTGATCATGATGACCCGTTCAATATCACCTAAGTCGAC
>JQOA01000059.1 GCA_000753945.1 Smithella sp. D17
ATTGATCATGATGACCCGTTCAATATCACCTAAGTCGACAACCTTTTTAATTTTCCCCATTGATCCGTTATGCTGCTTCAAACGGCGCGCCATCACCTTATAAAGAGTTTCGATGATCATCGTGCTTTTGCCGGAACCTGATACTCCGGTTACCGCTGTAAATAGTCCTACAGGTATTTTAATATCAATATTCTTGAGGTTGTTTTCAGTGGCTCCCTCTAAAATAATATATCTTCCGGTAAGTGGACGTCTTGTTGACGGCAGCGCGATGGATTCTTTACCCGATAAATATCTGCCGGTGAGCGATTCATTGCTCTGCAAAATTTCCCCGGGAGTTCCTTGAAAAACAATTTCTCCTCCCTGTGTTCCGGCGCCAGGGCCCATATCTACAATGTGATCGCAGGCAAGGATCATATCGGCGTCATGTTCCACAACCAGCACGGTATTGCCCATATCGCGCAGTTTTTTCAAAGTATCAATCAGGCGCAAATTATCTCTCTGATGCAGCCCGACGGTTGGCTCATCAAGCACATATAAAACTCCCATCAAGCCGGAACCGATTTGTGTGGCCAGCCGGATGCGTTGACTTTCCCCTCCCGATAAAGACAAAGTCGATCTCTCCAGGCTTAAATAATCCATGCCGACATTGAGCAAGAACTGAAGTCGATTTTTAATTTCCTTTATTATTCTTTCGGTAATATTCTTTTCCTGAAGCGACAGTACCAGTTGTTCAAAAAAATTAAAACATTCGCGGATGGACATCTGGCAAAGCTCATAAATATTTTTCCCGCCGACCGTAACGGCGAGAACTTCTTCTTTTAAACGCGCGCCATGACAGGTATCGCACGCACTCGAATCAATGTAACGAATCAAATCATTGCGCACCGCGGTCGAAGTCGTTTCTTTCCAGCGTCGTTCCAACTGATTGATCGCTCCTTCAAAAGGCCGGTGAGAAAAGTATCTTTTATTCGGACGATCATGATAAAATTTAACATTTTCTTTACCCGATCCGTAAAGAAGAATGTTCTGAATTTTTTCCGATAATTTATTAAAAGGCATATCAATATCAAAACCGTAATGAGCGCTCAACGCATCCAAAATACTATAATAGTAGAGAGAACTTCGGCCGGCCCAGGGCGCAATTGCTCCTTCCCTCAAAGACAATCCGGCATCAGGCACAACCAGATACACCGCAAAGTGCATACGGGAGCCAAGGCCATTGCATTCAGGACATGCACCGTAAGGACTATTGAAGGAAAACATACGGGGAGTGAGCGCAGGCATGCTTATTCCGCAATCGGGACAAGCATATTTTTCGCTGAAAAGCGTTTCTTGTCCATCGGCGGTAACTATGCGTACAAGGCCATCCGCCCGGCTGACTGCAATTTCAAGAGAATCACGCAATCTTTTCCTCAGACCTTCTTTCAAAATCAGACGGTCAATAATAAGATCGATATCGTGACGCTTATTCTTTTCCAGAACAATTTCTTCCGCCAGATCCCGAACCTCTCCATCAATGCGGACGCGCGCGAATCCTTCTTTCTGCAGCTTTTTTAGTTCTTTCTGGAACTCGCCTTTCTTCCCGCGCACCAGCGGCGCCATAATGCTGAAGTTTGTATTAACCGGAAGTGAAAGAACACTCTCCAGAATACTGTCAATTGTCTGCGATTTAATCTCTCGTCCGCACCGGTAACAATGACAAACACCTATCCCGGCGTAAAGCAAACGAAGATAATCATAGATTTCGGTGACGGTACCTACCGTCGAACGCGGATTATGACTGGCTGTGCGCTGCTCGATAGCGATAGCTGGCGATAAACCTTCAATGGATTCGACATCCGGCTTATCCATTTGCCCGATAAACTGACGCGCGTAAGTGGAAAGCGATTCCACATATCGCCTTTGACCTTCAGCGTAGATCGTGTCGAAAGCGAGCGATGATTTACCGGAACCACTCACACCGGTAATAATGACAAACTTATCGCGAGGTATATCTAAACTTATATTTTTTAAATTATGCTGGGAAGCACCTTTGATTCTTATTGCGTCCATATTATTACTTTGTCATTCTTTTACAATTTAACTTCAATGTGAGCTTTCGCCCGGATGGAGGCAATCCATTCCTCAAATTTTTTATCTAATTTCTCATCTTCAATTTTAGTCTTTATTTCTTCC
>JQOA01000060.1 GCA_000753945.1 Smithella sp. D17
ACTGTAGTTGTGTCCGGAATGGGGTTAAACTTGGGTTAAAGCGGGATTAACTAAAGAGGATTTGCTCGCAGCAATAAAGGGACATGTGCTGGCGGAAGCGCAGGTTATGGGCAAATATAAAAGATAATGTGGAAACGGCAGCATGATGATCTACGCTGGCTTTTTGTTGTCCAAAAATAATTGTTCAATCCGGCGACGATCAATTTTACCGGTGGCTGTTCTGGCTATTGAAGAAACAATTTTAATGCGACGGGGAACTGCGTAAGGTTCCAGCATATCCATTAAAAGCTTTTTTACGTGGGTTTCGGTCAGGTCGCAGGCAATGACCGCTGCAATTACGCTTTCCCGTCCTTTATCCGTAGGAATCGCTACCACAACAACGTCGCTGACTGTAGGCAATGTTTTTATTTTATTTTGAACATCAAGCAGGTCAACTCTTTTTCCGGCGACTTTGACAATGCCGTCGGCTCTGCCCAGAAGAACAAAACGGCTATCCTTGTCTTCACATACATCATCACCAGTCATACAGAAACCATCGGCCTCACGTTCCATTTCTGACGAAGCAAAATCGGATTTAACAGACAACCGGCTGCCCATCAACTTGCATGATACAACATCAAAAGCCTTCCAGCTATCCGTATACTCACTGATACAGCGCGCAGCAATGCCGCCTGTTTCCGTGGAACCGTAGATTTCCGTAATTCCCACCCCGGTTTTTTTCAGGAAATGCAAACCATCGGAACGATTCAGAACACCGGACGAAGAAAACGCGATCTTGAGTGAAGGAGCGGACAAATTATCAACTTTCAGGGCACGGTAATGAATGGGCACGCTGACCAGGACAGAAGCTTTATGTTTATTGATCGTGGAAATAATTTCCTGCGGGAATATATAAATATCCGGCAGTACCTGCGCATGAGCGACAAAGGGAACCAGAACGGAGAAAAGCAAACCATAAATATGATAAGGCGGAATAGTGGCTACAAAAAGGTCTTTGTCCGACAGAGCAAATTTTTTTTGCAAATAAAAAGCTTCCGCTAATAGATTTCGTGGAGTTTTAGACCAGACTTTCGGGTTGCCGGTTGAACCGCCGGTGAAAAGACGTAAAAATGGTTTGTCCGGATCGCGGATTAACTCCGATTTAATGTTTTCTATTGCAGCGGTAACCGGTGTTATTACTTTTACACCCACCGGCATTTCTTCCGGCTGATCGGCAATGACAAAGTCAAAACCTACGGCATCATACATTTCCACCAGCGCATGAGCGGAAAAGGAATAAGGCAGAATTAGTTGACAGGAACCGGCCAGTGAGGCCAGTACGCAAGCGGCGGTAACCGCTTTGTTTGTGGTGCAGAGGCAAAGAGTTTTTTCTGTGCCGTGACGCGCCAAAGTTTTTTTAAGGCCGGCGGCCAATTCCAACACATCGTTGTAACTGTATCCGGAAAAAGTAAAATCTTTCTGAAGAACAGTTTTGGATGGCGCCAGAATTTTTTTGTATAAATTGATAAAAGAATCTTTTTTTGCATTCAGCATATTAAATATTCTTCATTAAACCGGTTTTTTCCGATACGGGATATTTCTGTTAAGACAGGATTTACACCCAATAAGCATTAATATCTGTTTCTTCGTTGTCCAGCTTGAAAGAAAAACCTTTTTCTTCAAAAAGGCTTAGACAGGCATCTACAACCAAAGCGTCGAGAGTGGAGCCACGCTGCTTTCTGATTTCTTCCAATGCAAATGTTACCCCCCGTGCAGGTCTGTAAGGCCGGTTGCTCGCCATGGCTTCCACCGAGTCTGCAACAGCGACAATCCTGGATTCTAAAAATATTTCCTCACCGGAAATTCCTAATGGATATCCCGATCCATCTATTCTTTCGTGGTGCTGATGAACAATATCAACGATAACCGGGATAAAATCGACCTTATTCAATATTTTGTACCCTACGGAGGGATGAGATCTCATCATCGCAAATTCAAGGTCGCCTAATTTTGACGGTTTTGTCAGAATAGAAGCGGGAATATATATTTTTCCTATATCGTGAATAAGACCGCCCATACGAATCAAATCGACCCGTTCTTCCGCTAATCCTAATTCCCGGGCAATAGCCACCGCAAGCTTGGCTACTCGTCTCTGATGACCTGCCGTGTATGGATCTCTTGATTCAACAATCATGGAAATGGCGTCAATGGTACTGCTCATGGCTAATTGCAGCTTTTCCAAACTTCTTTTTAATTCCATTTCCGATCTTCTGATGTCGGTTATATTTTTAAATATTCCAACTAATCCGATAAAATTTCCTTCTGAATCAAAATTCGGCGCACCACTGACACTGAAGTATCGTTCAGTACCATCTTTATGAAGAAGGATAGCTATCTCTTCTTTAAAGGTTTGCTTCTTATCTCTGACCTGCTTGAAAGATTTAATATATTTCGACACGTCTTCTTTTCTGGCAACATCCACGAAGTATTTGCCAACCATTTCCTCAGGCCGGTATCCCAAATTTGGTTCAATTGCCGGGTTGATATATGAAAATTCCCCGTTGATACCCAAAGTATAAATTATGTCCGGCGCATTTTCGCTGAGAGACCGGAAACGCGCCTCGCTTTCCTTTATTTTCTGATAAGCTATGGCATTATTAATGCTGATGCCGATCTGCGGGGCAATGCCCATCAAAAGACTCATGTCCGTCTGACTGAGAGGCTTTTTTGATTGCACATTATCCACAATCAGGATTCCCATAGATTCTCTTTTGTAAACTATAGGAGCGCAGATAAAAGTCTGGGAACCCATGGCACGAACAAAATCCAGACTCTTGGCAGAAAGATCACTCTCTATTTCGGAGACATCATTGATCAGGACTGGTTTTTGTTTTTTGAAAACATTCACCGCCGTCCCTTTGGAAAGAGGATTATCAAGATGAAATTTAATGCTCTTCAGGTAATCTTCATCTTTCGGATTATATCCATAGCCTACCGTATAAACGAGACAGTCTTTTTGCTTATTGGCCAGCATGATCATGCCCCGGTCGAAATCAAGCCTTTTCTCCAGAGACTCCATTACGAATTTGAGCAGTTGATCAATCTCCAGGATAATGGAAGAAGCCTGGCCGATTTCCTGTATCAACAGGTTTTCCTTATATCTTTTGTTAATCTGATCAATGAGGCGGTCAGCAGTGTCACCCTGATTGTTGATGGTGTTAATTAACTCTTTCTTTTCCGCGTGTTCCGTAAACACAGTCAACCCTATTGCTGTCACCATATACATTAAGACCAGTGCATTCCAATAAACAGAGTTGAGAAGACTCAGGGAAATTAGACAGGCAACAAAACCAAGAAGGATGTAATAATTGCGGACCTTTTTCCAGACAAGGGAACGTGTTTTCTCCCAGGTGATAATATAAAGGCAGCAGTCACCGCCCTTGTGAATACAAACAGGATGATCAACTTTGGCAAATTTATTGGTGGTGAGTTTTGCTAATGATTCAAATGTGCCGAGCCGATTAAGGCACTGATAGGGCTTCTCAACAACTCCAGGCTGCAATATTACTCTTGCTTCAATCTTTTCAGGACCAATAGCTTTGGTCTTCAAGACCGCCGCTTTTGTTAGATGTGAATGCAGTTTTTCCAGAACAGAATAAACCGTCGCTGGATTAATAAACTCCCCAAGATACTTGCTCACAACGCCAGAGGCGCGGGAAGAAGTTATAAAACGCCCTACTTTTCTGGAAATATCCGGATCATTAGTTGTCTTCACAAGTATTGAATTAAAACGATCACTCTGTTCCTGTATCAGCCAATGACCTTCATCTTCCACCTGGTAGGTTTCAATACCTGCATATTTTAAAAGGGGTATTATATCGATATCCGGATAGTATCTATGCAGATATTCTAAGTAGTTCTTGATAATTCGGCTATTGTAAAGAGGAACGTCTTCCATCATTTTTTCAGATATATCCTAAAAAGTGTGCGTATCAATAATTTAAGTCGCATTTTTGTCTTTCCTATCATATATTCACAAAACTCTCTCCCGTAATGCGCAGACAGAATCCATAAATTATAATTTTTTTCACAGGGAACTCCATTTGCTTCCAGGTAACTGGATGGATAAATCAGAACAGGTATTTTGTCAATTGTAAAACAACCGACTAATTGAGAAATAGCAACTGATAGCGTCTCCCAGGGCAATCCCGCTGTATCATTGACTATAATCTTTATACCGTTGAGGAAATCCGACAGGCTGAGACCGGGATCAGATTGGTTTACAATGAGTACTGCCTTTAACATTCCCTTTTCCTTCAGTGAAAAACTTTGGTAACTTCTTTTTAAACCGTGCCGGGCATACAGTTCTGACAGAGATTCAACATCTTCCTGCTCTTTACCCAAGCGTAAAACGTCAAGCAAAAGGCCCCCGGAAACATTATTGTAAAAACGATCTAATTCATCAATGTCAGATGGCATAAAAGACTCCAGTGACCATCCCGCAGGAATCTGTTGATTTTTATCGGACGTAGGATAGCTGAGATAAGAAAACAGATCAAGGGAGCAGGCACGCGGATCATTGAAATGTCTGGCAAAACCACCAAAAAAATAAGATGGGAACTTATTTTCAGGACGAAAATAGAACATCATATAATCCATCCCGACGCCGGGAAGGCGGTAGTAGCCATCAAAATAACGCATCGTTTGCTTCAGAAATTGCAGCCCTGTTCGCCTATCTTTGAACGGTCTTGCTGCCAGATGATGAACCATCCATGTCCGCTCATAAGATCTAACCCAAGACATATGTGCATAGATACGTCCGTTTCGCTGGTAGGTCACATGGGTGATGATTTCCGGATTTTCGCGATAAAGTTTTCGATATGTTTCTTTAATAATATGCCTGTAAGCTTGGACATGCTTATATTTTTTAGGATAAATAAATCCGCTTTCAAAAAGAAATTCCCATAACTGATTCACATCAACTTCGTCAGCAACATGGATATGGGGATCAATGACATTAATTACTATATGACTTAGCCGATCGTAGCTGACCACATTCATATCGAGAATGCCAAAACCATAGTGGATTCCTTCCTTCTTATCTTCACCACGGTAGAGAACCTGGGCCTTGCATTTTATTTTCATTGTGCCGCCATAATTAATGGTCACATCAGGAATGATCATTCCTGCCATCAGGACATCTTCTTCCGCCGCAACATGAACAGCAAACCCCGATGTTGAAAGATTATAAACATCTAATTGGATTTTCTTCCTTGTCGCCGGGTGATCAAAAGTAATTTTCGGCAGTGGATTGACTTCGACGCGAGGATTACGGAATTTCTTTTTAAAACCTTGACTCAGTTGGCTGACTGTAGGCGAAAAGACAATATTTCTTGTTGCATGATCAGATGTCTGACGGATGCATTTACATGATGACGAAAAAACCATCAGTTCATTCCTGTAAAGATGGATGGTTGATGGTTTGCCAGCATTAAACCAACGAAAAGAGCCCACTTCCTCAGGGCTGACTTCAACGCTAAAGGCCAGGGCGCTGAAATCAACGAGCCTTCCTTGAGCATAAAAACCATTTTGTACTACTTCAACCTTAATATCTTTGCAAAGGTAACGCCGGGCCCGGCGCTGACCCAATACATAACCATTTTCTGGCAGATGAATAGTAAAATAATCCCTTTCCACATCCTTTAGCTGTGAGGGAACAAGAAGTAATGATAACCCATTGGTAAAAATAACACTTAAAATATCCGCATTTTCTATAAATTCACGGCTTTCCTCCGGCCAGCGGCAGGTCATCGAATCACCACCACAGGGCTCCGGATGTGCCCAAACAAGAATATCTTCCTTATACTTAGGGTGACGAAGCTGCACATATACCATACCATCCGCAAAGTGATGACTATTCCATAAATTAATCAGTTGTTTCTGGCTGATAGCTCTTCCTGATTCTAGATTCCGGAGAAGATCCGTGTTTTGAAAAAGCAAAGGAGCAGGTATTTTTTCACTTTCATTCATCTCTACATAATCTTAATATTGGTTTAACAGTCTGATCTAAGCTAAACATACTCAAACCCTCCGTTGTTGATAAAGCTTCCTAATTTTATTGCCGGTCCATCTTATAAGAAAAAGACCGACACAACCGCTATTTATGATGAATATAAATTTTCATCGACTTTTTTGAATAAAGTTTAAAATTTCAGCGGCAACTTCCTCAGGCTTTTCAAATTGTATGGCATGGCCACTAGCCAATGAAACCATCCGATTCTTACTCTTCTCGTGGAAAAAATGCCCGATGAATTGTCGAACTTTATTATTATCCACAATTCTGTCATGTTCCGCCATAATCGCCAAGAGGGGAAGGCGATTCTCCAACATAGCAACCCAGGAAAGTTCCTGAATTTCGTCCATTACGCTTACAGATTTTAATGTAATTAAATTTGTTTTAAGATCATCTTTTTCAATAAAATCAAGCCATTCATCTACCATGGTAAAATCGGTTGCCTCCATGGGAATGGGAATACAGGCTTGATTACGCTTCGGTTTAAGATCGAATTCGGAAATCATATCCATCACAATTTTTTCAGCAATACTTAATACAGATCGAAAACGCTCATTCCAAAAAAATCCCGGTGTAAGCAAAATCAAACTGGAAAGTTCATCTCCCAATTCGGTTGCCGCCACATTGGCATACTGTGCACCCTGACACCAGCCGGCAAGATGAACATGCTGAAAAGATTTTTTTAAAAATTTAATATGTCTTACTACATCATTAATAAGAACTGGAACAGAACCCAGGTCTCCGCGCTGTTTGTTTAAACCGCAACCTCGCCGGTCTGGTGCAACAACAGTCACATCATCCGACTTGAACAATAATTGCTTTGCCAGTGGTGCCTGCCAGCCCGAATGACTCATGCCGCCATGCAAAATTATTACAACATCTTCACCTTCTGTTTTTCCCCAGAGCCTGTAATTAATTTTATACCCGTCGGGCATTTCGAGAAAATGAATTTTCGGTTCACCGTCATCTGCAATTAAGGGCATACGACATTGCATACCAAATCCGGTTTTCCAGTTTTCGGTTGGTATAACCTGAAGTCCCTGAACCGTCTTAAGATAATAGGGAGAGTTTAAATTCAGCAAACCTTCTCGGCCGAATTTCAACATCGGTTGTGCCGGTTCCCGTGTTACCAGATAATCACCAAACGCCCCTTCATGAGCAATAAGACTATCTCCGGCAGCATTCGACAAAATAAGAGCAGCCCTTGTAAGCAAAGATGTTTCGCCGACATGACATCCGATGATAACTTGCCAGCCGAGCTTCTTCAGTTCTTTAATTATTTTTAAAGCCCGTATAATGCCACCCACTCTGGAAACTTTGATGTTTGCTATGAATTTACCAGCGATATTTTTGTAAAGTAACAAATCATTTATAGTACAAAGACTTTCATCCAAAATAACTGGAAGATCGGTAACCGTGCTGAATTTACTTATATCGTTGACATTTTTCGCCATAACAGGTTCTTCAATGGCAAATACACGATTTGTTCCCAACGTAATGATATGCTTGATAGCTTCATCACATCGATTATGCCATAAATTATTGGCATCAAGACGAATACGAACGGACTTGATCTGATGTTTAATGGATAATTCGTCTAAAATATCCAGTTTTTCAATATCACGCTCTAAGTTTCCACTTAGCTTGATTTTAAAATCTGAAAGTCCACGAATCAGATATTGATCTACAAGCGTAGTATATTTCCATCTTTCGTCATCACCCAGTACGGCCGTGTAACGGCTACGAAGTTCGCCTTCGTTCAATCCTAGTATTTTTTCAACAGAGCAACCCTTCTCCCTGGAAAGCAAATCAAGGATGGCCATTTCTACGGCACACCATGCTGATGGATATTGATCGATTTCCTTTTCTTTATCTTCCATCCATTGTTTCAGATCTTCCCATGTCTTAAAATTCACTTTGACGGATGAAAAATTTTTCTTTATCCAAGCAAGACTTGTGTCAATATCATCACCATTCACATAAACTCGCGGACACCCTTCGCCATAACCAATATTTCCATTTCTTTCGGCCCGAACCCAAATACTTTCGCTCTCATTCCTGGTTGCCGCGGCATGACGAAAAGTCGTTTTTAAATTCAATCGCAATGGTTCTGCTTCTATACGTATGGGTTGATTCATTACTTCATTTTCTCCCATTTCGGAATCAACGTTATAAATTTTAAGATAAAAGATTTTTATCAATTTTATCTTCTAAATACAAGTGTTTAATATATGCTTCCATTTAATCAATTAGGTTTCAATATATTTTTTGACTCTTAACTTATGTGTATGTCTCGCAGATTTAAAAAGAAGATACCTCCATTCCTTTATATTTCAAAAAGACCCCGCCTTTCATCACAGTAGTTACATCATTTAAAACTGCAATATCAAATAGAGGATTGCCATTAACTATTATTAGATCTGCAAGCTTTTGGGGCTGAATAACTCCACGATCATTAAGACCGCTAATCTTTGCATTAACAGAGGTCATGTATTTCAGTATATCGTAGTATGGAATTCCGAATTCAACATAATGCATAACTTCTGAATATATTCTGCCAAAAAAACCCGTATTCGTACCGCCGATATCAGTGCCAAATCCGATTATTCCCGCTTCATGTGCTTTTTGTGTATTACTCCTTACAAAATTAAACTGTTCACGAAAATAAACATAATCATGTTCCATTACAATCTGACCGCTATATGGTTCAAGGTCAATACCTTTTTGTATTCGTGCTCTGCTTTGCCTGTTTGCTTCAGGCATCATGTATGTTTCTGGTTTTGTATCCAGCCATGAGATGAACTCCGGCATATGGAAAGAATCACCAAATACCGTTACAGTAGGTATTATATAAAATCCATAGTCGCGCATTTTTTTTAAAAACATAGCCTTTAAATCTGTGTCAAAAGTCATATGCTGTATCCTGATTTTCGCGCCAACCTCAATCGCAAGGTCTGCACATTTTTCAGCACCAGCACCGTATGGTGAATGGATATCAACGACTAAGCCTGTTTCTTTTCCAATACGAAATATAGTCTTCATCCAATCATCAGTAAAAATCGGGAATTCATCTTGAGTTGAACATTTTTTCTTGGAAAACGGATGGGGTTGATATGTTGTCTTAAGATGCGTCCCACCATCATCCTTTACTTTATAACAAAATTTCTTTAAATCACTCTTAGCGATTACGGATTTTATTTGTTTCTCATAAAACTATCAATTCATTTCACAAGAGTTCGTGAAGATATAGAAAGGACTCTGCTAGCGCCACATTAATGTGTCAGGACTGTACCCATCTTTTTTATCTTTGTCTTAAATTCAGGAACAGTGCACTTACACGCGTATACGTATAAAGAAAAGGGAAAGTGTTTATCAAGTCTGCCGTTGACTGTTGAGGAAGAACAAATAGTAAAATAACCTGTGCCAACCCTGACCGCTTTTTTAGTTTCCTTGGATTACTCTGTTTGCAGTTATTCGCTTTTTACCGGTTGGGCTTCAATGAGAGTCATCAATAGTGAATAATTAAATGCCTCGTTGGCCTGTAGTTCAATGGTTTGATAAATATTTCCCGTCGTTTTGCTAAACTTGAGCTGACGCTTCAGAATGCCGGCTGACGAGTAGCGTTTAATTACCGTGTCTTCCGATTTATCGTTAATGACATCGATCCAGTCTCCGTTTTCTTCAAGATAACGGCAGGCAGTTGCTCCATCGGGAAGAATACCTTTCACCTGAAGTGTTCCTTCCGGCGCAAAAAAGATCAGCTTAATGTCTTCAATCATATTTTTCGCGAAATCTGCCGAATCAAGAGGAGGCAACGCCCGATTGACTTTGAGCGTGCCCGGACCGGATTCGGCTTCAAACAGCACCATTCCTTCCGCGGTCATAATTGCGCAGGATATGATGCGCGTGGAAGGATCGGCCAGAGTTACGCCGATAATTACACTCTGCGTTTCGCCAAACATACGGTTTTCAATGGAGTGTACCAGTCTATATTTTTCTTTTAAAAAAGGAAAAGGACAAGTTAAAGCTTTTTCCTCTGCCGGAGAAACAGGTGAATTGATCAACGGCAAGGTCTGGCAGGATAAAAGAAGAATAGATAATATTAAAACAGATACGCCCTTCATTCCACATCCTGAAATACTGAGGAATTAATTGCCTTATTGATTTCCACATTATCGAAATCTATCTGCGTGAAGTTGTTGGCGCCTTCAATAATTTTTACAGATTTAACAGTTGCTGATTTTTTAGAAAGGGTAATTTCAATTTTTTCAATCATGCCGGTCATGTTTTTTTCTGTGGGCGTCAGCGTGATTTTGGTATTTGTTCCTTCATTAATGTTTGCTTTAAATGACGGATTCTGGTCGAACTTGCCGTTCATCCAGCCGGTAACTTCATTGAGCACAATCTTCATCGCCTGTGCGCCGCCGGTCTTGTCTTCCACCATTTTCCCGCCGGAAGCGATATAGCGTTTGGTATTGTTTTTATAGGTAATGACGACGCTCCTTAAAGGCTTGAAATATTCCCAGCGGAATGAATCGGGGGCAGAATAATAAAAACGGCCTTCCGAGACAAGGGGTTTAGATAAAATTTTCAAGGCTTTCTTTTGAACAAAGTGGGCCTGAATTGTTTTGATATTGGCCGATTCTTTACGCAATTGCTCGAAGTCAGTTGCCTGAGCGCAATTCAGCGGGCCCATGACTAAAAAAATGCCTGCAATAATACAAGCCAGATGATATAAGGTGCAGCGAACTTGCATCAGCATATTCCACCGTTGATTCCGATAACCTGTCCCGTAATGTAAGAGGCGTCATCAGAACATAAAAAACGAATGACGTTGGCTACTTCTTCCGGTTTTCCCAGGCGTGCCATGGGGATTATTTGTTTGATTTGTTCGACGGGAGCTTCCTTGATCATGTCGGTTTCAATTAAACCCGGAGCCACAAGATTAACGCGAATACCGAAGCGCGCCACTTCTGTGGACAGCGCACGGGAAGCGGCAATTATTCCCGCCTTGGCCGCGGCATAATTTGCCTGTCCACGATTAGGCATCAATGCTGAAAGAGAAGAAACAGAGACGATAGAACCGCGCTTTTTTCTGACCATTTCCCGCAAAACAGGCTTCGTCATATTATAGAAGCCTTTCAAGCTTGTGTTAATAACGCTGTCCCATTCATCTTCGCCCAGCAGCATAAAAAGACCATCGGCAGTTATTCCGGCGTTGTTAACGAGCACCTGAATATTTTTATGATGTTCTATAATTGTTTTAACGGCATCTTTAGTCTGTGTATTATCGGCGACGTCAAATTGAGAGATTTCTCCATCTCCGCCGGTTGACCGTACAAGGTTTAATGTTTCCTGTGCCGCAGCTTCATTGGATTTAAAATTAATGATTACAAAATACCCGGTCTTTGCCAGTTCTATCGCTGTCGCACGGCCAATTCCACGACTTGCTCCCGTGATTATCGCAGTTTTTTTATCATCCATATTTTAACAGAACTCCTTAAAAAATATTTATTTTATTGTCTTCATTCATGCGCAGGGCCTGAAGAGTGGCAGTCGCTAATATCTTGTCACCGGTTTTAACTACTCCTTCCACTACACCGTAATTATCAAACGAATACTTGCTTTCAATCATAATAATCAAGGTTGTATTGACCGGTATCTTTTCTATATTAAATTCGGCGCATTTGATGCCTACGAGCCAACCTTTGACGCCATCTTTTCCCTGTTGCTTTCTCTTGTAACCCTCGACAATAGCGGCGGTCTGCGCAATGGCTTCAATCAAAACCAGCGAATCTACCGCATTCCCGTCATAAAGAGGCCAGTCAGGATTTACCATAGCTGTACTAATGGCCGTGGTTTCTTTAATTTCCAGGATTCCACTGATAATCTTTATCTTCTCCCGATGGGGAATCAAACTTTCAATATCAATGTTAAGCATAAGCAACTTTTGAAAGAATTTTACATAATAATAAATGAAAAAACCGCCTAGAAGTCAACAAGAATTGTTTT
>JQOA01000061.1 GCA_000753945.1 Smithella sp. D17
AATAATAACAGTTTTTTTTACATGATTAGCAACTATGAAATTTTTGATTTTTCTTCCGTCTTCTAAATTTTTCAGGGTAAATACGCCCGGAAGATCAAAACCTGGTAATTTGGGGATAATGGGTAATGCCCCGGTCGCAATCAGCAGTTTATCATAAGATAATTGAAATTCATCTCCTTTAACCGTTTTCCCGAAAATGCTTCTCAGAAAGGGCTCAATCCTCTCGACGCAATGCCCCGTTCTCAGATCGATGTCCTGTTTTTCGCGAAATTCATGCACGTGTCGGGCGACAAGTTCATCCAATTCCTTGTCGGGATCAGCAATGTTGTAAGGCATTCCGCAGGCGCTGTAGGAGACATCCTGGGTTTGTTCCAGTACCGTTACTTCAAGATCAGGCTGATTTCTTTTCGCACGGCTTGCGGCACTCATGCCGGCGGCATCTCCACCTATTACTACAAATTTCATAATCAATCTCCATCAGATAAAAATGATCTTGCTTTTCTGCAGCTTTCTTAGCATGGACATGAGTGTATTGGAAATCGGATTAATGTCCAGCATATCCAATTCGTTTTCGGACTCATCTCCAACGTTCTTCAATCTTCCTTAATTTTTCCCCGCAACGAATGCAGATAGCCGCAAGTAATTTCGACGTTCACCATTTTACCGATTAATTCCGACCCGCCTTTAAAATTGACGATTTTCCAGGAGCGTGCCCGTCCCGTCATATCCTGTCCGGAGTTTTTGCTGAGACCTTCTACGAGAACCTCTTGAACACTTCCTTCCAGTGCCGTATGTTTTTCCTGCGTGTGCCTGTTTTGCAGGGCTTGTAAAAAATTGAGTCTCTGATTTTTTTCATCTTCCGGAACGTTGTCCTTCAACTTTTGGGCGGCTGTCCCGGCGCGTGCGGAGTATTTAAAAGAAAAAAGCAGGTCAAACCTGATTTTTTCCATCAGTTCAATGGTGGCCTGGTAATTCTGTTGTGTTTCACCGGGAAAACCGACAATGATATCGGATGTAATGCTGATGTGCGGACAGGCGTGTCGCAACTTTTCAACTTTTTCCAGAAAGTCCTCGGCGGTATAGCCCCGATTCATCAGTTTTAAAATACGATTAGATCCCGATTGAACGGCCATATGAATGTGTTCGCATATTTTCGGCACCCGGGCAAAGCAATCAATTAAATCATCGGATAAATCCTTGGGATGCGACGTGGTAAAGCGAATTCTTTCCAGACCGTCAATTTCATTTATTCTTTGAATTAATAAAACAAAGTTGCAATCCCGATTCAATTTCCTTCCGTAAGAATTTACATTCTGTCCCAAAAGCGTAACTTCTTTTACGCCGTGTTGGACCAATTTTTTTATTTCATCAATGATATCATCCGGCGTCCGGCTCATTTCCGGACCGCGAAGATACGGTACCACGCAGTATGCGCAATAGTTGTCGCAACCCTGCATGATGGATACGAAAGCGCTGATTGAACCCTGAGGGGGAGGCGCAAAAATATTGAGGGAGGTGATTTTCGATGAAAAATCAGTGCGTGTGATTTTCTTGCGCTCTTGTTGACAGGCGGCCACCATCTCCGG
>JQOA01000062.1 GCA_000753945.1 Smithella sp. D17
CTGCTGCAAGATTGAAGCGGAAATGGCCGGATTGGATGCAACCGATCAAAAAGAATTTCTTGATTCGATGGGTATTGCCGAACCGGCGTTTGGCCGGATTATCCGCGCGGCCTTTTCTCTATTAGGGCGCATGTCCTTTTTCACCGTCGGCGAAGACGAAGTCAAGGCCTGGGTTATCCCTCTGGAGACTAAAGCTCCCAAAGCAGCAGGAGCCATTCATAACGATTTTGAAAGAGGCTTTATCAAGGCCGAAGTCATGCACTACGATGATTTCATTGCACATGGCGGTTCTACAACTCAAGTTAAATCAGCCGGGCGCCTGCGCCTGGAAGGAAAAGAATATGTTGTGAAGGACGGTGACATTATTACCTTCCGTTTCAATGTCTGATTCCAATTCTAACTCAAAGCGCTATTTTTATGTCCATCCACATGGGGGAGAATTCCCCCGCATCCCTCTACCCTCTGAAAAAATGCCATTGACACATGTTATCAAATATGCTAACCAGTAGCCATGAATTATTCCATCTCCTACTTCCATTCACGGATTAAGGCTGAGATCGAAAGCTGGCCTGTCGGAATTTTGGCTGATTATGCCCGGATTGTGGAGTTGTTGATGGAGTTCGGGCCGAATTTGCGTATGCCGCATTCACGTGCCATGGGGGGTGGTCTTTTTGAACTGAGGCCACGAGGTCGCGAAGGTATTGGCCGGGTGTTTTACTGTTTTGTCATCGGTCAACGCGTCGTAATTCTTCATGCGTTTGTAAAGAAAACATCGGCTACGCCAGAGAAGGAACTGAAGATAGCCAGAAAAAGGATGAAGGAGGTACAAAATGGTTGAATTAAAATATGAACCTGTTTCCCATGATCATAAGGTATTTCTCAAGAATGCCCGAAAACGGAAGGGATTCGGCAAGGCATACAATGATCTGGAAGCAGAATATACTCTTGTCCGCGCAATGTTAGCGGCACGGTCGAAGTCCGGTTTTACACAAGATACGGTTGCGAAGTTGATGGGAACGACAAAAAGTGCTGTTTCACGTTTGGAATCTGCCGGAAAACATGCGCCATCTCTAACAACACTGAAAAAATATGCACAAGCTGTTGGCTGCCATTTAGAAATCAAGTTTATACCAAAATCCGGCTCAACAAATCATTCAACCAGATGCGAAAAAAAACAGCGCGTAGGTTAGTCCGCGATAGGGGCATTCTTTGATTTAGAATTGGTCTGACACCGCCTTGGTCGGAATAAAGTTACCTCAAGCATTACATAAAAAAAAGATTTTTCAGGGACAATTATCTAAGGTGCGTTATTGAATTGCTTCGGGAAAATGCGCAGATCTTAAAAACCAGGTTTTCAACCGCAAAGGCCAATTTAAAGGACTGCGCAATCTGTGCCAGGAGGACTTGACTATGGCGAACTGTTGTTGATTTAGATTAACTTCTCCGTAAACCTCCTGATTGAAGGCCTGGATGATTGACTCGATCTCCCTTGTCAGTATAGGAAATAGATTCTTCAGACGTAATCCATACTCGTTAGGGGTTTCGTTTAGAAAATGGGGCAGACCACTATGACGTCCCCAGCTAAGAAGGGCGGCATATAATTGGACTGCTGATTTGTAACCTTTCACCCTGCGTATTATTCCCCTCCAGCAGGAAAGAAGGAACAATCGCAGTTTTTCAGCCCACAATAAGATCGAATACCATGTGCTTTGCTTTCCTTGGCTCACAGACGTTTTTGAGAGAAGCCAGCGTAACAAGAAGAAACATACCACGACAGCAACGCAGAGAAGAATCAGTCCGGATATATCCCCAAACATAAAGGCTAAGATTTTTTCAAAAAGTTCTGTCCACCAGCTGCTTTCTTGAGGAGAAACTAAACCTCCTGGGTTTCCATTTGAGGTGGAAGACCATTTCTCCCTGCCATCTCGCAAGTGGGACCCAGGCACAAATATAAACCGGAGAAAATTGATTAGAAAAGGAACTAATGGTTTGGCTGCGGTTTTGAATATTCCATACCCCGTCTCAGCCACCATGGTCAGGTAAGGCAAGAAAAACAAGACCAACCCTGTGCCAAAGAGAACAACAACCGCAATGAAACTTAATATCACCCCTATCCCTTGATAGCCAGGAAGAAAATCCTTTGGACTGGCACTTCGCTTCCGAACCAGGCCAATTGCCAATAGACTGAACACAAAAAATGGAAAAAGGAAAAGGAAGGAAACAGGATCATCTATCTTGATGCCTCCTTTTGCCAACAAAAACATTTTAGTTAAGAAAAGAAGGAAGAAGGCCGCAATGCCCAGATCGAAACGGTAAGAAAGAGTGGCGTAAGCC
>JQOA01000063.1 GCA_000753945.1 Smithella sp. D17
ATTATCAATATTCGACACTTTACTCCTGATTATTACCTTTTTATCGCCTTGTCTGCCTATCCGTCGCCGGGCGCTTTGCAATATCTGATGTCTATGAGACATTTACAACAATCCTCCGTTCATTATATCGGTAAAGGCCGGGATCCGGGAAATACCTGATAATGTTGCTGGATACCGGCCTTGACCGGTATCGACATGCGTGCGGGTTTTATGTTCAAGAGAAATGTTATTGTTACTATAGTACCAAGGAAAAAATATGTGGCAATCTATTATATCAAAGGCACCGGAAGGCATTAGCGTTGATGAGTTCTTTACCAAATTTGTTCCGGATCAGTTCAACCAAATGAACGAACTGTTCAGCGTCATGGACTTCTCATTCCTGACCGGCAGGGATTTTAAGATGCAATCAATGCCAAAGATTTTGAAAACCTTATTGCCCAGCGGGTGAAAAGTTACTCATTTAATTAATGCGGAATATCAAAGAAAATAAAAATATACCAGGAGGTATAAACATGGACTATCAAACAATAAGAAAAAAAATTATTGATATCATCGCCGATATCGCAGTAGATGAAGATCTTTCGAACATTGATGACAATATAAAGCTAAGAGAGCAGCTTGATTTGGATTCAATGGATTTTCTGGATATTGTGATGGAATTAAAGAAGAGACATAAAATTGAAGTTCTTCAGGAAGATTATCCCAAGCTGGCAACATTGAAAAGTTGTGTTGAGTTTCTGGGGCCCCAATTATCATTTAGTTCATAATAACTATTTATGATAAGGTATTATTATGGAACAGCAATACGAAACTAAATATATTTTTAAATATTGGTCGAATATTAAAAATGATGTAATAGATTTTATTTATGTGATTATAAGCTGTACTGTGCTTGCCATTGTTGTTACCATAATCGGCCCCATTAGAAGCTTTCTGGTTAACTTTGTCGCGTCGCAATCATTCGGGATCACTGTTACTTCAATTGTCTTTTGGTCGTTAATGATCATCAGGCCGCGTACATGGGAATTACTTTTGTTTATTGTCGTCATAGACGTTTGCTGCGCAGTGTTAATCGGTCTGCAAATTTGTATTTTTATCCTGCAGTATTTCTTTAATATCGTCCCGGACTTGCAGGCAAATGGTCTGGGTCTGCAGTTGATTATTGGCGGTTTGCTCTTTAGCTTTTTCGGTGTTTATTTTTTCTTGACAAAAATTAGGTTGAAATATCGTAACGAAATGATCGACAAGGAAAAAACCAGACGCACGGACATGGAAAAAGAAAATCTTTCAGCTAGTCTCAAAGTGTTGCAAGCGCAGATAGAGCCGCATTTTTTGTTTAATACCCTTTCCAATATTTTGAGTCTGATCGATACCAAGCCGGACACGGGCAAATCAATGCTCCTGGATTTGACTAAATATCTGCGCACCTCTTTATCCCGAACCTTGCCGGAAAAAACCACGCTATTTCAAGAAATGTCCATGATCAAAGCCTACCTCGATATTCATAAAATCAGAATGGACAAGCGCCTGAATTATAAGATTGACGTTCCGGATAATCTTTGGCAACATTCTTTCCCGCCAATGCTGTTGCAGCCACTGGTCGAAAATGCCATTAAGCATGGATTGGAACCAAAAGTGGAAGGGGGAGAAATCGTCATCAGAGCGATTGAGGAAAATAATCTTTTAAAAATAGAAGTTGCGGATACCGGCCTGGGATTTTCTGATTTAGATAAACCCGGTTTGGGTATTACTAATGTGCGGGAACGTCTTGGATTACTTTTCGGAGAAAAAGGACGATTGATAATAGAAGAAAACAAACCTCATGGTGTTCGGGCAACAATAGAGGTGCCGGTAAGTGAATTATAAAGCCATTATTGTTGATGATGAGAAAGAGCTGAGAACTTATCTCAAAAAAATGCTGGCCGAAACCTGGCCGCAGTTGGAGATTTGCGGCGAGGCCGCCAACGGCAAGGAAGCTCTGAAGATGGTTGATGCTTTTGCTCCGCATATAGTTTTTCTGGATATTAAAATGCCCGGGCTTTCCGGCCTGGATGTAGCTAAGAATATCGCCGGCATCTGCCGGATTGTATTTATCACCGCTTTTGATCAATATGCCGTCGAGGCATTTGAGCGCGAAGCGGTGGATTATCTGATAAAACCGGTTACAAAAGAGCGATTACTGCAAACCATCAGTCGTCTAAAAAAACAGCTTCAATCATCCCCGGAACCACCGACAAATATTGCCAAAATTATTACACAGGTTCTTGCCAATTTGCAGGAAAATACCAATGCAGGATATCGGTATCTGCAATGGATTAAAACACAACACAAAGAAAGTGTCCGCATAATCCCTGTTGAAGAAGTTGATTATTTCCAGGCGGGAGATAAATATACTTTGGTAAAAACTGCCCAGGGAGAAGAGCTGATCAAAAAAAGTATTAAAGAATTAAGCCAGGAGCTCGATCCGCAAAAGTTCTGGCAAATCCATCGCGGCACAATTGTCAATGTATCCAGAATTGAAAATGTCGGACGTTCTTTCACCGGCCGCGGCATCCTGAAGCTAAAAAACAGATCAGATGACCTCACCGTCAGCCGTCAATATTTACATCTATTCAAACAAATGTAGTGAGTCACGCTGAGAGCAAACTTAGTGCAGCTTGAAGCGTAAGGCGAACTATCCCAGGAGCGAAGCGAGGGGCTCCTTGATACTTGACGAAATTCGCTAAGCATGATGTTTATTGGCGGAAATTTAAGGTCATCGGGAGGATTCGTTGCTTCGTCGTCACCTTTTTTTGTTTATAGTTTTGTTTCTGGCGGGTGTCCTGCTCGCTGCCATGATTATTCGTGTCGGCTATCTGTATGTCGAAGTAGGTAAAATAATTGCCGGGAACAATGATAAATCCCCTTCTATATTTTACGGACGTCCCATGGAAATCCGTATTGGTGATCATCTGGGAAACATCCGCTTCAACGAGCGACTGAACAAACTCTCTTACAAAAAAATCAGAGGAACGCCATCCACGGCCGGAACATTTTCCGAAGAGAAGGCGCATATCCGGATATTCCTGCGTAGCAAGGGAATCAAAAAGCGCGTTAACGAGGACGCGCCGGTCGATATAGCTGTTCACGATGGCCGGGTCACAACGATTACTTCCCCAACAGGTAAACAATTGGAATCGATCCAACTGGAACCGCAAGAAATCAGCCGCATTGGTCAGACGCTGGAATCCCGGCATCCGGTTACTCTCGCCGGTGTTTCCTCTTATCTGCAAGATGCGGTAATCGCTTCGGAAGATCCGCGTTTTTATTCTCACTTCGGATTTGATTTCCCTGTAATCGGCTGTGATTACACAATTACTCAACAACTGGCGAAAGACTTATTCCTTCCTCCCCGGAAGACATTCGCGCGCAAACTACGGGCGACGGAACTGGCACTGGCTATTGAGTTGCGCTACTCCAAAAAAGAGATACTGGAGATGTATCTTGACAAAATTTATTTAGGGCAGGCGGGCTCCCGGGGGATTTACGGCGTTGAAGAAGCGGCAAATTTCTATTTCTCAAAGCGTGCGAAAAACCTTTCCCTGGAAGAGGCGTCGCTGCTTGCCGGGATAATCGATTCTCCGAACCGGCGTGTTCCCTTCAGAAAACTTGATGCGGCAAAAGAACGTCGCAATGTAGCTCTGGCCAAAATGCGAAAACGGGACATGATCACGGAAAAAGAATTTAACAGGGCATCAAACGCACCGGTACGAATTCAATCACGTAGTGGCCTTGCCAACGTAAGCTCGTATTTTATTGATTACATACAGCGGCTCACCAAAGAAGAACTGGGGACTGAAAAATTCTACCATCCCGGTTACTCTTACTACACCACCCTTGATTCCGTTTTGCAGGTTATTGCGGAAGAGGCGGTCGCGCGAGGGCTGGAAGAGCTTGACCAGAAGGCGATCCCTGCCGGTGAGCCGCTGCAGGCCGCATTGATTGCCGTTGATCCGAGAACGGGAGAGTTGGTGGCCATGGTCGGCGGGCGAAGCTACGGGCAAACCCGGTTCAACAGAGCAGTAGACGCGAAACGACAACCGGGAAGCGCTTTCAAACCTTTCGTTCTTCTCGCGGCTCTTTTGGGAGGAAACAGGACTCTTGCCACAATGGTGTCCGGTGAGCCGATATCGCTTCCTACACCCGAAGGAATGTGGAGCCCGTCGAATTTCGAAGACAAGACGTATGGAAAAATTACTATTCGCAAAGCAATAGAGGATTCTGTAAACACTGCCACAACAAGGT
>JQOA01000064.1 GCA_000753945.1 Smithella sp. D17
GGGGAGGGGGAGAGAAAAACTCCCCCTTACCCGATTAGCCATTTCTTTTTTTATATTTTGTCATCCTTCCATTACCAGTCGTTTCCAATAGTCCATCTAGTAATAACTGTTTTAAATCTCTGCTTGCTGTTGCTGTCGATATCCCTTTATTTACTTTTATATACTCTTTTCTATCAAACCATCCAACTAATATAGAAAGTGCATAATCAGCTCTCTTTTTATAATCAATATTCGGTATTTTTGTGCCTTCTATAGTCTTTCTTAGGCTCTCATTAATCACTTCAAGCATAAATTCTATAAATTGTGTCGACTTTCCCTCATTATCAGAATCTTCTAATACTTTATAATATTTTTCTTGATTATCTCTAATAGTTTCTTCTATTGGAATGTATTCAAAAATGGGATTCGCATCCATCAGTAGTCTGGTTTGCCAAAACCTACCCATTCTTCCATTTCCATCTTCAAATGGATGGATAAATTCCATCTCATAATGAAAGACGCAACTTTTTATTATATCAAGATCCTTATCTTTCTTAATATAATCAAACAAGTCTTTCATCAGCACAGGAACCATACTATACCCGGGTGCAATATGCTGTACTTCTTTTCCCTTAATAATCCCCACTTGTTTTTGTCGGAATTTTCCAGGATTATCAACTAATCCTTCCATCAAGATTCCATGAGCTCGTAAAAAATCGTTCATTGAGTAAGCTTTTAATTGATTTAATTGGTCGTATGCCCTAATTGCATTTTGTACCTCGAGTATATCTTTTCTAGGACCTACAACATGCACTTTATCAATGATTGCAGTAATATGCTCAATATCTAATGTATTTCCTTCTATTGCCAATGAAGAATGAATAGTTTTTATTCTATTTTGCCTTCTTAACTTAGCTTCTGGTTTGACCAATAGAAGACTTTTACACTGCCCTAAAGCTTCACTTATCTGTCCATATAGAAAGAGGATTCTATTTGTTATCTCATATGGCGGTTTCATATCACCTCTATGATAGCATCATTTGATTTTATCTGCAAGCTAAATATGGCTAACATTGTTTATACGGATCGGTTATAATATTGTAAACGCCGACGCTTCTGTCGGCATAAACCCCCTCAACAAAAACTGCAATTTTAAACATAATAGCTTAATATTAAACATTAATCAACATGATTTCTGCTTTCTCATTTGGGATATTATGCCGATCCGTATAATATCCCAAATGCATTTTAAAGGTTATCCGCCGGACTTTTCACTGCCGATGGTCCTTTATTGAGAACATGGGTATAAATCATAGTTGTTTTCAAATCTTTGTGTCCAAGAAGCTCTTGAACAGTTCTGATGTCATAGCCATCCTCAAGCAAATGGGTTGCAAATGAATGACGGAAAGTATGGCAGGTTGCTCTTTTTACAAGGTCGGCCTTTGTCACGGCATCTTTGACTGCCTTTTGAATAATGGATTCATCAATGTGATGTCTGCCGCGCTCACCGGTCTTCTTGTTTTGCCACAAAGTCTCTTGTGGAAACACCCATTGCCAGCGGAATTCTTTGGAGGCATTCGGATATTTGCGTACTAAAGCTTCAGGCAAAAGCACACGACCGAAACCATTGCCAACATCGGATTCATGAATTTTCTTAACTTTGTTTAAATGCTCTGTTAATGGTTTTTTGACCGATTAAGGTAAACAATAATCCATTTATCGCCCGTTAGATTTCTCATCACAGCTTTAACTTCGGCCTTGGTCATAACAACAGGCAATCTTACGGGCTTTCTTGCGCGGATAACTTCCCCTATATCGCCGATCTTGCGGTTTAAAACATACTTATAGAGAAAAATAATTGCGCATAATGCCTGATTTTGCGTTGAAGCGCTGACATTTTCTTTGACGGCCAGATGTGTCAAAAAAGCATTGATTTCCGGTTCGGCCATTTCTTGCGGATGGCGAACATGATGGAAAAAGATGAATCGTTTGATCCAGTGAACATAAGTGGCTTCAGTGCTCCGGCTATAGTGCCTCGAACGTATTGCCTGGCTAAGTTGAGTAAGGAGTTTCGGCTTGTTGTCAGTTGTTGGCATCGGTCCAACGATTCTTATTGCCGGAGCGGTTGCCGTCGCAGGTTTTTCTTTGAAAGATGCTGCATGATTAATTTCAGGCTGAATCATTTTCAATATCCCCCTATCAATCTTATTTACTACAAAATCTCATTTGTGGTATTTTCGTACCACTGCCGTAATCACTCCGGCAATGCGTAATTCTTCCCGCGGACTGATCGGCGGATACTTCGGGTTAGCCGCTTCCAGAGTTATCTTTTTTCCCCTTTTGCGAAAATATTTCATTGTCCAGTGACCATCCACTTCCGCCAGAATGATGTCTCCGTTTTTGGGCTCCCTTCCTCGCTCCACGATAACCAGATCTTTTTCCTTTATCCCTTCGCCAATCATGGAATCACCGGTAACGGAAAGAACAAATGATGCTGATGGATTATTGACGAGATACTCATCAAAGGAAATCGTATCTCTCAGTTCTTCTTCCGCCGGTGAGGGGAACCCGGCCGCCACATTGCCCACAAGGGGAAGATTGAAAGACAAACGCGCGGGTTTCAGAAACCCTTTCGCGTCCTTTTCCAAAGTGCCTTTATCCAGCAGTTTTTTTGTCCAGTACCCGGCGGCGCTTTTAGCTTTGACGCCTAAAAGAGGAAGCATTTCCGAATAGGTAGGCATTCGTCGCTGTTCCTTAAAAAACGAGGCAAACTTTTGCTCAACATCATTAATATTTATTCTTTTCTTCATGGAAACTGTATATAGGACGAACGTCCTATTGTCAAGAATAAAAATTTGGCCCTGATTTAATGACACTTTCTAAATATCCTAATGTTTAGGAAAATTAGTATGGTTTGCCCGAATTTCTGAATAAATATAGTTTATAGGCATGGGATTCATTATCAATATTCGACACTTTACTCCTGATTATTACCTT
>JQOA01000065.1 GCA_000753945.1 Smithella sp. D17
TAATTTTTTTCAATCCGCGATAAACACCAATGCCGAAATCCGTATGAACGACAAAGTCGCCCTCTTTCAAATCCCCGAATGATTTTAAGAAATAACCTTCACGTGTCGGACGCGTGCGTCGGCGGGGTGCTTTTTTGACAAATATTTCTTCCTCACTCAAACAAACCAGCTTCATCGCGGGGATAATAAAACTGGTGGAAATCTCGCCCTCCAGCAAAAGCGGTTGAGAGCCTCCCTCCCATTGAGAAATAACATCCAAAACTGACTTGAGTTGAGATAATGACTGAACTGGCATATCGTAGGATAAAAGCAGATGTTTCATTCGATGCAGAGCTTCCTGATCCGGACAGAATAATAAAATAATCATCCGATCGTCCAGCCATGACTTAATCTTTTCCACCGTCCTGCGCAGAAAAGCGTCTTCCCTGATTTCTTCGGCAAGAAATTCTCCCTCGTACAGATACTGATAAGTTTCAAAATTAACGGCTGCTGCCGCCATATCTTTTTCCTGATCCAGATTCAGGCCTTCCAGAGAAATCTGCCCGAACCTGTCCATATTGGTTAAGATACCGGACGGGTCAATATAAGCGTTTTCTTTTTCCAGATAAAATTTGCCACTATTCTTAGTTTTGAATAATAACTTATCGATACTTAGTTCCGCGTTCTGCATCGACTGATTTATGGCCAGCGGATTATCTAAAATCATCAGAGTATTCGTCGGTAAATAATCAAAAAGACTGGACAGTTTATTATACGAAAACCCGGTATCGTCGTATATTTCGTAAAACAGCGGCAGAAATATAGGGTTGATGGAAGTAGACAATCCATTCCCCAGAGAATCTACAAGGCTATCGCGAGTTTCGCGGGAAAGAGCGAGATCAGCGGCACGCCGTCGAATATTACGGACAGCCAACTCGAGTGATTGCGGATGGATCATAACCTCGCTTGACGGCGGCACAACAAAGGCGGACGCCTGCCCTATCGACCGTTGAGAAGAAGCGTCGAAAGTTCTGATAGACTCGATTTCGTCGCCAACCATTTCCAGGCGCAGAGGATTATTTTCAGCCGGAGGAAATATGTCAATAAGGTTTCCCCGAATACTGAATTCACCTTTTTCTTCCACCAAGCCGACTCTTTTGTAACCTCCGGACATCAGACGCGAGCAGAAATCATCTCTATTTATTGTATCGCCCGTAGAAATTATTTGCAGATATTGATTAAACTGGGCAACGGGCATAACTTTTTGCATCAAAGCAATCACGGACGTAACAACAATGATTCCAGTGTTTACTTGCAGGCTGGTCAGCGCTTCCAGACGGGCTAATTCTTCCTCTCTCTGGAGAGCAAACATGTCAATTGTCAGAAAATCAAGCGACGGATAATAAAATACAACCCCTTCTCCCAGAAACAAAGATAAATTACGCGCAAACGCGGCCGCTTCTTTTTCTTCCGGACAGACAACAAGCAGAGGTTTTTCCAGACGTTCAAAAAGAAGAGATATCAAAAAGGACCGAGCGGCACCTTTTAGTCCGCTTACATTAACCTTTTTTGTCCCCTCTTCAATCTGCCTGGTCAGATTATATAACGGTTCGATATCTTCTTTATTTTTCTTTGTAATAATTTTCCGCACCGATTAAAACCCAAACTTCCTTCAAATAATCCGATCAACACCAAAACCCATTCTGAATCAAAATATATCTTCAATCCAGAATGGGTAAGTTCAGGTATTTTTCTAATCTTCTTTCCCGGATAATTCAATGAAAAAATTCTGCTCTGAAAATTACCATTTAAAATCAATGCTCTCCCCAATATCTGTTGACAACCGTCCTGTCTTTGATAAACTGTCGCCCATTAATTCAATGGAGACTAGAAATGATTTCTGTAGAAGAGGCCTTAAAGACAATTCTTATTACCTTCCGGCCGCTGGGTCTGGAAAAGATTAATATTCTGGATGGGCGCGGACGGGTGATCGGCGAAGACATTCTTGCCTCGCGCAACATTCCCTCTGCCAACAATTCGGCGATGGACGGCTATGCCGTGCGCCACATCGACACTAAAGGAGCAGCCAGAGACAAACCTCTGAAACTGAAAATTATAGAAGATATACCGGCAGGAAAAGTCGCCCTAAAAAAAATAAATAAGGGTGAGGCGGCCCGCATCATGACCGGCGCGGTAATTCCCGAAGGCGCAGACGCGGTTGTCCGTCAGGAAGATACCCTCAAAGATGGCAAAACCGTTATCATTTACACTTCAGCGAAAAAAGCAGACCATATTCGTTTTGCCGGTGAAGATGTGCGCAAAAGTGAACTGGTTATGAAAAAAGGAAGCGCTCTCAGGCCGGCGGATATCGGAATGCTCGCCGCTTTAGGCAAAGCTTTTGTCAGTGCTTATCAGAAACCGCGCGTGGCAATTATGTCCACCGGCGATGAACTTGTCGATATCGAAATTGATCCGCCGCCTGGTAAAATCGTCAACAGCAACAGCTATTCACTGGCAGCGCAGGTGCTGGAATGCGGCGCGATACCTATCATGCTGGGCATTTCCAAAGATAAAAAATCGGACTTGGAGGAAACATTTAAAACCGCGATGCACGCCGATTTGATTATTTCCTCCGGCGGAGTTTCCGTCGGCGATTTTGATTTTGTGAAAAACGTCATGGGAGAAATAGGCAACGCCATGCATTTTTGGCAGGTAGCCATGAGGCCGGGGAAACCACTGGCTTTCGGTGCTATCGAAGGCGTTCCCCTGTTTGGCCTGCCGGGCAATCCTGTATCCGCGATGGTTTCCTTCGAACAGTTCGTGCGCCCTTCCCTTTTAAAGATGCAGGGATACAAAAATATTTTCCGCCAGACTATAAAAGCAATCTGCGCAGAGGACTTTCAAAAACAGGCGGGCTTCAAACATTTTATCCGTGCTGTAGTCAAAAAGGGGAAAAACAAATATGTTGTCACTACAACGGGAGATCAAGGCTCCGGTATTCTAAAATCAATGGTCACAGCCAACGGTCTGATTGTTATGGGAGAAAACGAAACCAGGATTGAAAAGGGTACCGAAGTGACTGTTCAGTTACTGGATGATTCTTTATATCAGTCCGATTCTCTCCAATTTTAGCTTATTGCGTTCGAGGCAAAAAATAGCACTGATATTTTTTGCATGTTGACACTTTATCATTTTGCAGATAAATTCCCCTATGGAAGTGCCAAGGTCACTGGTGGGCCTCTCGGACTTCAAATCCGGTGTGGGGCGCTAAAACCGTCCCGGGTGGGTTCGATTCCCATGCACTTCCGCCAAACATCATTGTAATTATTGATGTTTTATTCTTGTAATGACTGAACCAAAACTGAACCAGTTAATAATATATTTTTAATGAAAGGTTTGATAAAAAAATAACAATCAATAAACTTCTATGGCAAACTTTAATAAAATGTATTAATGGTGTAAAATTAAAAGGGAGAAAAAAGGGATGAAACCAATACAAGAAGACAAAGGTGCACTACCTGAGATCAAATTCAAGTATATTTTTTCAAAAGAATATAATCCAAAATATGCAACAGGGGTATTTGGAGGTGTAACGCCTAGTGGAGAAATTGTGGCCAATTTTTTTCTCGAAAGACACGCTCTTCCAATTTCACAGACACAAGTAGTAGAACCATCAGGGCAGCTTGGAACAATCGTCAAAAATGAGCCCGATGATCTTCAGAAAACAATGGTTCGTGTTGTCGAGAATGGTGTTATTTTAGACGTATTTTTTGCGAAAAAGTTTAATGCGTGGCTTACAGAAAAAATTAACGAAGCTGAAACAATTAAAGAAGCTGAAAAACAATCTGATGCTACTGTAATAGATATCAAAAAATAGGAGGAGTATGTTACCTATTGCTTCCGCAATTTCCGGAAATATTATAACACCATTCTCTGCTGTTGGGGGAAGGGATTATAATGGTGTTATTGTTGATTCTGTTTTAAATAAAATAGACAATGTACCAAGAACCGTAACGAATGCATCTATTGCAATCGCTACCGAATTTGTTTTTGGGGTTCAACCTACCATTAGTTCTATTTTATCGATTATTCAACCGAACGTTAATAATAAGTTGCAAGTCATCATGATTGACCGTCTAATTACATTAAAGTTTTCTAAGCCGTTAAGCGTTATTATTGAACCTGATGATGATGCGTATATAGTTCGATGCCCTGATCTTCCTGTTTTTGGATTTGCAAATGATCCTTTAGAAGCAATTGCTTCACTTAAACGCGAAATAGAGTCTTTATACTTTGAACTAATGGCAGACGATAACTTCTCACCTCAATGGTTGGACTATAAAGAATTTCTTCGTGATAATATTTGTGAGCTTAAATGAAACCCACATGACGGTACCCGTCACAAAGGAGGATGAAAATAGCTGAGTTCCTATAGACTTGACCGTCGGAATGATTATCCTATTTCCACTTACCACTTACCCTAACTTTATTAAGGAGGATGGAGATATGGACAACGAGATTATCATTGATAAGGGATGCGGCCTGGATGTTCACAAAGAAACGGTTGTCGCCTGTGTTATGGGAAGCGGCATCAAGAAGGAGATTCGCACGTTCAGTACGAAGACCAACGATTTATTACGGCTGAAGGTATGGTTGTCAGGCCTTGGTATCACGCACATTGCCATGGAAAGCACGGGGCCGTATTGGAAGCCGGTGTTCAATGTTCTTGAGGATGGATTCACGTTGATCTTGGCGAACGCTCGGCATATCAAGAACGTACCGGGCCGGAAGACGGATGTTAAGGATAGTGAATGGATATGCCGGTTATTGCGGAGCGGGTTGTTGTCCGCGAGTTTTGTTCCGCCGCAAGGCATCCGTGAGTTGCGGGATTTGACCCGTTATCGCCGGAAGCTGACACAGTCACTGTCAGCGGAGAAGAATCGCATTCAGAAGGTGCTGGAGGATGCGAATGTCAAGATATCATCAGTTTTGTCAGACACTTTTGGTGCAAGCGGCAGCCAGATGATTGAAGCGATTATGGAGGGCAAGCTCAACGAGGCGGAGATCGCGGATTTAGCGAAAGGTAAGCTCAAGAGCAAGAAAGAAGAGATTCGCGAAGCCCTCGTGGGTTATTTTCAAGATCATCATCGTTTTATGATCAAGGCCTCATTGGAGCATATCAAGTATTTGGAGAAGCTCATTTCGGATTTGGATCAGGAAACGAAGAAGAAGTTGGCACGATATCAGAAGGAATATGAGTTATTGCAGACTATTCCCGGCGTGAAGGAGCAAGGCGCTACCGCGATTATTGCCGAAATAGGTGCGGATATGGATGTTTTCCCATCTGAGGGACATTTGTCCTCCTGGGCGGGGATGAGCCCCGGCAATAACGAGAGCGCGGGTAAAAAAAAAGTGGAAAGACAACCCACGGCAATAAGAATTTGAAGGCAGCATTGACCCAGTGTGCGTGGGCTGCATCACGGACAAAGAACACTTATCTCAGCGCGAAGTATCACAGTTTGGTAGGGAGGCGCGGGAAGAAACGGGCGTTGATTGCTGTCGGTCACAAGATTTTGGTCATGGCTTATCACATGATAAGAAACGGGGTCCCCTATAAAGAGTTGGGTAAGGATTATTTACTTCACCGACGGGCAGACAAGATTGTTAAGAATCACCTCAAGCGGTTGCGGGATCTTGGGTATGCGGTAGAATTGAAGAAGGTTGCCTGATCATTGGGTAAACGGGTAAGACAATGGAATGGTTTTCACAGAATAAAGGTCGTTTTTTACTGGTGGTTGCGACCCCGGAAATGAAACTGATCTGGCCGGATTTAAGAACAAAGCAATGTTGCCATGAGCACGCAGGTGAAATTTTTACAGTCGATCCGGCCACCTGTGAAACCAATAAGAATTTTGTGCGGTAAGTAATAAATACAATAAGTTAGAGGTGTATTTTCAGGTGAAAAATGGAAAATTTAATACTAACGACGTTAAACACACCTGCGAAAATAAACTGAGTATCAAATTTAGAAACACAAAAGAATGCAATGGCTGGGTGATTTTTAATAATGTCAAACTTTCTCGTGTTACAGTTCCACTGGGGCGCAAGCCTATACCACCAAAGACTTACAAGAATATGGCTAATCAGTTACATCTAACCGTAGATGAGTTTGACGATTTACTGGAATGTCCCTTAACGGCAGATAAATACTTCAAACTCTTACGGGGCAGAGGTGTTGTTAAATAATAATAAATCCTAGTTGTAATGTAACATAGATGATGAGATTAACAAGTTACTGAAGCGTGTGGTGGTAATTAATTTTTGCATGACAGCTAGTTCTACTCCGACACATAATTAATTATGATCAGATCAGCA